>JALRDR010000113.1 GCA_023262145.1 Planctomycetaceae bacterium
TTCACCGGACTTCGCCTTCACATTGACCTGCTGCAGTTCCACTTGCAGCAGATCAGACAGACGCTGCCGAATCAGCGGCTTCCATGGGCCCATCCGCGGCTTTTCAGCATGCACAGTGCAGTCCAGATTTCCAATCTGCCAGCCCGCCTCGCGCACCAGACCACAGACATGCTGCAGCAGGAGGGAAGAATCGGCCCCCTTCCATTCCGCTGAAGTATTCGGGAAATGCTCACCAATATCGCCCAGACCGGCAGCTCCCAGCAACGCATCCGTCACCGCGTGCAGCAGTACATCGGCATCACTGTGTCCGTCCAGACCGAATTCGGCCTCCTCAATGAGAACTCCGCCCAGGATAAGTGGACGTCCGGTAATTGTCCGGTGAGTGTCGTGTCCCAGGCCTGCGCGAAACGCCGCTTGCTGCATGATTCCATTCCTTGCTGCCGTCTCGCTGTCGCGCGAGCAACCCCTACAGGATAAACAATGCAGCGGGAGCCGTGAACAGGAATGCTGCTCCGAAACATGCGGCAGTTCCTGCCGGTTTTTGTGAACGGCACCGGACCGCCGTCAGAAACCGTTCAGGACTACTCGCCACAGCCCCCGCCGCAGCAGCTGCCATTGACTCCACACATCGATTTTTCCTAGGTTTCCCCGAAAGCCACTGGCATTTTTTTGCTCGGTCATCCGCTTTCCGCCCACTCTCCCACGATGTTGCGGCACCGGCACTGGCTTATCCCATCACGGACTTCTCCAATGTCTCTCACTCGACGAACAGTTTTCGCCATGCTGCTGAGTTCAGCAGCCGGCTGCGACCCGTTTCGTTCGCTGGGGTCAGGAGGATCGGGGATGAGTTCCTTCCTGGCCGACCGCAGGTCTGGTGAGGATCCAGCAGCAACTGGTCCCATGTTGCAGATGGCCAGAATGGAATCCTGCGTACCGCGGGGCCCGCGTGACGACACCCGGATTCTGCAACTGGCATGGCAAGAACTGGATGAAAGCGGGGTGATGGCCCCTCAGCATCGTCGAAAGCTCAATGATGCCGGCCTGCGCGCTGGTGTTGCCGCCCGTTCCACACCCTGGATTCTGAAGAAACTGGCACAGGAAGCCAGCCGGGAATATCGCCCCCGGACAGCCGAAGCCCTGCCTGCGCTGTCGCCGGACAACGCCTCCAATAATCGCTTCGGACAGGCCTTTTCGCTGATGGCTGGCGGCAACAGCTATGTCGACCTCCAAAGTGACCTCGACCTGTCCATTAAGGCGCTGCAGCAGATCCCGCAGCTGGAGTCACTTCGCGAAGCCGGGAACCTCCGCTGCACCATGGAAGTCAGCATTCAGGAAATCAATACCCACTGGGTCAAGGTGCGACTACTGCCGATCATCTTTACAGGTCGAGCAACGCCGCGACTGACAATCGTTGATCAGCAGGAACAACTTCCGGTGCGTCAGAACATGTTCCCGATCTACGAACTGCAGATCGAACTCCTTCTGCTGCCCGGGGAAATCATCGTCGTCGGACAAAT
>JALRDR010000180.1 GCA_023262145.1 Planctomycetaceae bacterium
GCAGTACACTAGCAACAGGAATCGGCTTTCCTGTCGGCGGGTGACGAGTGCGAAGTTGCGTTTGCCCACCGTTTTTGGCTCCGAGGACCGCTGATTCCACAGTTTTGCTCGGGGGGTTGTTCCTGTGCTGGAGGCGAGTGATGCCGCAAAAAGGCATGTTGTTTCTGTTGTTGCTGAGCGGATTAATAGTGATTGCGGGCGGCGGTGAGTCGTTCGCGGAGGAGCTGACCGGCAGGCGTCCGAACGTACTGCTGGTGTTGTGTGACGATCTGGGTTATGGCGATCTGGGCTGCTTTGGCCACCCGCTGCTGAAGACTCCGAATCTTGATCGATTTGCAGACCAGGGAATGCTCCTGCGACACTGCTACTCCGCTGCGCCAAATTGTTCGCCGTCCCGCACGGGGCTGATGACCGGTCGCACGCCGTATCGCGTGGGGATTCACAACTGGATTCCGTTCATGTCGCCGGTGCATGTGTCAGAAGCAGAGATCACCGTGGCGACGCTGCTGAGATCTGCGGGATATGCCACCTGTCTGACCGGGAAGTGGCATCTGAACGGCATGTTCAACCTGCCTGGCCAGCCGCAGCCGGACGACCATGGATTCGACCACTGGTTTGCGACTCAGAACAACGCCCTGCCCAACCATCGCAACCCGTGGAATTTTGTGCGGAACAACATTCCTGTGGGACCGCAGCAGGGCTTTGCGGCAGAGCTGGTTGCTACGGAAGCGATTTCATTTCTGGAGTCGCAGCGAGAACGAGATCAGCCATTTTTTCTGTTTGTTTCGTTTCATGAACCACATGAACCGATTGCGACGGCGGAGAAGTTTTCCGGGCTGTACGAATCGGATGACGAAAGTCTGCGCGCACATCATGGCAACATCAGTCAGATGGATCATGCGTTCGGACGACTGATGGCGTATCTGGATCAGCATGATCTGGCGGAGGACACGCTGGTGATCTTCACCAGTGACAATGGCCCGGCACGGACCAGCATCCATCCTCACGGATCAACCGGATCGCTGCGGGAGAAGAAGGGGCATTTGTATGAGGGTGGAATTCGGGTTCCGGGGATCATCCGCTGGCCGGGTGTGATTGGTGCGGGGACGTCCAGCGGTGTTCCGGTCTGCGGAGTGGATATCCTTCCCACCCTGTGCGAGCTGGCCGGCGTTGAGGCTCCGACGGATCGCGTGCTGGATGGTGTCAGTCTGTTACCCCTGTTTGGTGGTGCGGAGGTTGAGCGACAGCGTCCGTTGTACTGGCAGTTTCATTTTGCCGGGACAGCTCCGGACGTTGCAATTCGAGCCGGCGACTGGAAACTGCTGGCGACTCTGGATCTGCCGGAGTTTCGGCCCGGCGCCGACATAACCGTCGAGATGATGACGTCCCTCAAGAGTGCCCGCCCGGTCAGCTGGGAGCTGTATCATCTGGGGGATGACGCGTTGGAGGCGACCGACGTAGCGGCTGCGCACCCCGAAGTGCTCAGCAAACTGCAGGAGCAACTGCGTCGAATGCATGCCGAGGTGACTGCGGAGAGTCCGGTGTGGCCGGAATGGGTCTGGCCGCGATATGAAAGTGAACGCATTGAATGGCCAGCGTATCGGCGTCGCTGAGCAGGCACTGCAGGACAGATTCGAATGCAGCGGGAACGGCAGGAACGCCGTCACATGAACAGAAGGGGAACACGCGGATGCTGGAGATTAACCTGCAGGGGCGAACGGTGGTGATCACCGGGGGAACTCAGGGACTGGGACGTGCCACGGCCGAATTGTTTCATGAGGCGGGTGCATTTGTGGCGGTCAACTTTCCTCCAGGAATGTCAGACGAATTTCTGGGGCGAGCGGAGGATCTGCGACTGCGACTGGGAGATCGTGGCCTCGTGCTGCAGGCGGATGTTCGCAGTCGTGAGCAGATGGCGCAGTTCTTTACGCAGGTTCAGCAGTGCAGCGGCGGGATTCACTTTCTGGTGAATAATGCGGCGATTCTGCGAGACCGGACACTGAAGAAGATGTCGGACGAAGACTGGGATGCCGTTGTGGAGACAAACCTCTCGGCGGTGTATCGGGTGACGCAGACTGCGTTGCCCTGGCTGGCAGGCGGCGGTCGGATTGTGAACATGGCCTCCATTTCCGGGGTGATGGGTTTCTTTGGTCAGAGTAATTACGCGGCGGCCAAGGCAGGTGTGATTGGCATGACCAAAGTGTTCAGTCGGGAACTTGCCGGCCGTGGGATCAATGTGAATGCGGTGGCCCCCGGTGTTGTGCTCACAGAGATGGGCAAGAGTATTCCGGAGACTGCACGGGCACAGATGCTGGCTCAGATACCCCTGCAGCGATTCGGGGAACCGAATGAGATTGCGAATGTAATCCTGTTTTTGTGTAGTCCGTTGGCCAGTTATGTGACTGGTCAGACGTTGCATGTGAATGGTGGCTGGTGGGGCTAGAGTCAGCTGGCAGAGTGGTGTTGTCATGTGTGTGAGGCGGTGAGAGGTTGATGAGTCACGCTGCGGAGCGAATCTGTTCTGCTGACCAGGCGGTTGCTGCGATTCCTGATGGTGCGGCGATTGCCTGCAGTGGATTTGTTGGTGCGGGGCATCCCGAGGCGCTGAGTGCTGCGCTGGAGCGGCGGTATCTGCAGACCGGCGGTCCGACGGGGCTGACGCTGATTTACGCGGCAGGCCAGGGGGATGGTCAGCGACGGGGTCTGAATCACCTGGCGCATGCGGGGCTGCTGCAGCGGGTCATTGGCGGCCACTGGGGCTTGTGTCCGGAGCTGGGACGGCTGGCCCTGACGGGAATGATTGAAGCATGGAATCTGCCTCAGGGAGTGCTCTGCCACTTGTTTCGGGAGATTGCTGCGGGACGTCCGGGACTGATTACCGACGTGGGGATGGGGACGTTCATTGATCCGCTGCACGGCGGGGGGAGACTGTCAGACCGATGCAGTGAGGAACTTGTGGAACGGATTGAAGTCCGCGGCAGGCCATTTCTGCTGTACCACAGTTTTCCGATCAATGTCGCTCTGATTCGGGCGACTGCCGCTGATCCGTGGGGCAATCTGATTCTGGAGGACGAAGCGGTCATCGGTGATGTGCTGCCACTGGCCCAGGCGGCTCACAATCACGGCGGTCCGGTGATTGCTCAGGTGCAGCGAATCAGTGCGGAACCGTTTGCTCCGCAGCGGGTGCGGGTCCCCGGTCGACTGGTGACGCACCTGGTGATTTCCGAGCCGGCGGAGCACTGGCAGACCTTTGGGGTGCAGCATGACGAGCGTTTCTGTACTGCTGCCGAGCCGCAGGATCCGATGACAGATGGGGCCATTCGGCGGCAGGTTGATGCAGAGTCTGCGGACGCCCGCAGGATCATTGCCGATCGGGCCTGTCAGGAGTTGCAGCCTGGCAGTATTGTGAATCTGGGGATTGGCTTGCCGGAGGGAATCGCGGAGGTTGCCCGTGAGCGTGGGCTGCTGCAGCAGGTACTGCTCACACTGGAGAGCGGACCGCTCGGCGGAGAACCCGCGCGGGGGCTCAACTTTGGAGCCTCCTATCTGCCGCAGGCGATTATTGACCAGCCAGCCCAATTTGATTTTTACGATGGCGGTGGTCTGGACTTTGCGGCATTGGGGGCTGCCGAAGTGGACCAGCAGGGGAACGTTAATGTGTCTCGTTTCGGAGATCGATTTGCGGGTGTTGGCGGGTTTGTGAATATCTCGCAGAAGGCTCGTCGGCTGGTATTCTGTGGAACATTCACTACGGGTGGGCTGGATGTCAGGTGGGGAGCAGGTGGACTGCAGATCGTGCAGGAGGGCCAAGTCTCGAAGTTCGTGGAGCGGGTGCAGCAGGTGTCGTTCTCAGGTCAGGTTGCCGCCCGACAGCAGCGCGAGGTGCTGTATGTGACCGAGCGGGCGGTGTTCAGTCTGACGGTGGAGGGACTGCAATTGCTGGAAATTGCTCCGGGCATCGACCTGCAGCGGGACATTCTGGATCGAATGCGGTTCAGGCCGTTCATCAGGGAAGTGAAGACCATGTCATTAACGGGAGCCGGCTGATGCGGCGGGTGGTGATAGTAGCGGCGGGGCGAACGCCATGCGGTCGATTTCGCGGTGGGCTGTCGCGGCTGACGCCGCAGCAGCTTGCAGTCGCGGCAGCAGGACGTTTGCTTGCGCGGCTGCAGATCGAGCAGATTGACCAGTGTGTGCTGGGAAACGTGCTTTCTGCCGGGCATGGAATGAATATTGCCAGGCAGGTGGTGCGTTCACTGCAGTTGCCTCTGCAGACACCCGCGACGACGATTAACATGATGTGCGGGTCGGGCCTGCAGTCGGTGGCAATGGCGGCGACGGCAGTTCGAGCGGCTGCAGCAGACATTGTGCTTTGCGGCGGCAGCGAATCGATGTCACTGTCGCCACTGGCGATTTCCCGGCCGGCCAGGGGGGCGACGCCTGATGCAGCGGCGGCGGTGGATCTGATGCTGTGTGACGGACTGCAGGATCCGGAAAGCGGCGAGCACATGGGAGTGCAGACGGAACGGCTGGCGGCTGGCTGCGGAATCAGTCGGCAAGCGCAGGATGCGTATGCAATACGCAGTCAGAAACTGTATGCTCAGGCTTTGCGGACGGGACGTTTCGAGGGTGAGCTTTTCGAGTGTGCTGGCGTGGCAGCCGATGAACACCCGCGGCCGGAAGTGCAGATCAGCGACCTGCAGTCGCTGCGACCGATCTTTGCGGAGGACGGTTCGGTCACCGCCGGGAATGCATCGGGAATCAACGATGGAGCTGCGATGTTGCTGGTCTGTGCAGCGGAATATGCGGCAGCGCGGGGCTGGAAACCGCTCTGCGAATGGGTGGATGCGGTCGTCTTAGGCTGCGACCCGGCTCAGATGGGGCTGGGACCGGTGCACGCCATCCGTCAGCTGATGAGTCGACAGCAGCTGAGCTGGGCGGAGGTTGATCGGCTGGAGATTAATGAGGCATTTGCTGCGCAGACGCTGGCATGTCTGCAGTCTCTTGATCTGCAGCTGGACGAAGAGGAAAGCGAAGCAGTGACGACGACGGATGGTGGGAGTGTGGCTTTCAATGCCTGTGGCGGCGCGATTGCCATCGGTCATCCGCTGGCTGCAAGTGGAGCGCGTCTGGCGGTACATCTGGCACATGAGATTTCTGCCGGATTCTGCGATACAGCGATTGCTTCCCTGTGCATTGGTGGTGGGATGGGGATCGCGGCGTTGTTGCGAAAGATCTCCTGAACTCCGCCGCGCGACGGCGTACAGAGCACGGAGAGAATGCGTCTGTGAAGTCCCTGGCTGGCCGAGGCATCGTGCGCGGCGGGCAACGTGCGATGGTGCGATGTCCTGTGGATTTAATGGCAGTCGTTGCCAGCTGAAACAGTTCGAGCCTGACGAGGGAACAGAGTGACGCAGATCCGGCAAGGCTGCCTGCAACCATGCTGCCGTAGCAACAAAGGATGCTCTGCCGGATCTTCGCTGGCGCCTGCTCCGGCCTGCTGAGGATCGCCTGTCAGGCGGGAGCCTGACCTACGGGCGGGCTTGCACTTCGTCCAACGAGACGAAGTGGTCGTGGCGGCGACACAAGCCGCCGTTCCCGCGGACGGGTGCGAGCTGGCCAGAGTGCCCCACGAACGATGACGTAACGCAGGACCGTTTATTCACCTGCGCCCGGGAGTGCCCGGAACTTGCCTTCATGGTCGATCAGCGGGAATGCGGTGGAGACGCGTCCGAGTGCTCTGCAGCCGGGCCCGATCCCGGTGATGCCGAGATCTGCATCCATTTCCGCAGCCAGATCCTGGAGTTGGATGACGACGTTGGAGTTGGTGGATGCGAGATTATCAGCCTCACCAATATCGGACTCGAGGTTGTAGAGTTCGCCCGATTTCAGGTGCAGCTTCCACGCGCCCGAGCGGATTGCCTGCAGTTCATGTCCGCGAAAGTAGTGGAAGACGGTTCGCGGTGCAGCGTCCGGGTGAAGACCACTGATGATCGGCCACAGATCAACTCCGTCAAGGACACGATTGGCGGGCAGTTCAGCCTGCACAAGTTTTGCGAATGTAGGCAGGAAGTCCATGTGGGAGGATACTTTGCTGGTCTCGCTGCCGGCGGGAATTACACCCGGCCAGCGCACAATCGTCGGCACTCGAACGCCGCCCTCGAAGGTCTGACCTTTTTGCCCGCGGAGTGGGGTGTTGTTTGCCCCGTGCCGGGTTGCACCCCCGTTGTCGCTGGTGAAGATGACGAGGGTGCGATGATCGAGTTGATGTTCCTTGAGGGTGTCCAGAATCTGGCCGACGGCCCAGTCAACTTCGCTCACCCAGTCGCTGAACAGACCGTGCCCTGACTGATTGCGGAACTTCAGCCCCGGGTAGAGTGGGAAGTGGACGGCGGTGTGTGGCAGATACAGGAAAAACGGCTGCTCTCGATTCGCGGTGATAAAGCTGCGTGCCTCGTCCACGTAGCGTTCAGTGAGGGTGGTCTGCCCGTTGGCATCGACAGCTTCAATGACGGTCAGATTCTGCAGCAGCGGCAGTGGGGGCTGGGTAGCTCCACGCAAACCGTCTGCGGGAAACCTGTCGGGAAGCGATGGTTGTGGACGGTCAGGCAGCGGTTCTCCGGGGTTGCTTTTTGAACCATCCAAGCCGTTGCCCATGTCGTTGGAGTAGGGGATTCCGAAGTAATAGTCGAACCCCTGTGCGGTGGGCAGGAACTGTGGTTGATCGCCAAGGTGCCATTTCCCGATGCAGGCGGTGGTATAGCCGGCCGATTTCATGACTTCGGCAATGGTCAGCTCGGATGGATGCAGGCCGACAGAGGAGGCGGGGAAGAGTACATGCTCAATGGGCAGCGAACGCTTGGGGTAGCTGCCCGTCATCAGGGAGGCACGTGACGGGGAACAGACGGGTGCGGCGTAGTGACTTTTGAGCAGTCGGCC
>JALRDR010000191.1 GCA_023262145.1 Planctomycetaceae bacterium
GATGCATTCAATGATCTGGGTCGCGAACGAATTCTGGAACGCCTTGGGCTGGAACAGGGTGATCCTGAAGCAGCAGACATTCCGGATCGCATGCCGTTCATTGTCGTGATTGCCGATGAGATGGCCGACCTGATGATGACATCAGGCAAGGATGTGGAAGCATGCATCATTCGGCTGGCTCAGAAATCGCGTGCCGTCGGGATTCATCTGGTCCTGGCGACGCAGAAACCGACAGTGGATGTAATTACCGGGCTGATCAAGTCCAACCTGCCGGCAAGGATTTCATTCCAGGTCGCCAGCAAGATGGACAGTCGCGTTGTGCTTGATGAATCGGGGGCGGAACGCCTGCTCGGAAGCGGTGACATGCTGTATCTGGCGCCTGCGACCAGCCATCTGACTCGAGCTCAGGGCACGTATGTCAGCGACGAGGAGATCAATGCGGTCATTGATTTCTTCAACGACGTGGAGCCGGACTTCAGCGAGGATCTGCTGCGACTGACAGCGCAGGCCGGAAAGGCCAGCAGCGGTGGTACTGAAGCCGGGGCACGTCAGAGCGACGACCTGTACGACAGTGCCGTGGAGGTAGTGATTCGTGAGGGACGTGGCAGCGTATCGCTGCTGCAGCGAGCACTGGGAATTGGCTACGGCCGCGCAGCACGGATGATCGACTACATGGCACAGGACGGAGTGGTCGGGGAATACAACGGCGCGAATGCTCGCGAGGTGATCTGCACCATGGACGACTGGTATCAGCTGAAAGCGCAACGCGGGGACAACTGAGCTGAGCTCATGTCGGATTCTGGTTGCCTCAGAAAGGATGGGCTGCACAATGGTTCATCCGCCGCAGCCATACCAACCTGCAGCGGCGTTCATACGCGCACACCGGATTCGTGGCGTCAGCAGTTTCGAGTGAGCTGCCGTTGCTCACCGAATGTGCAGGGATCCGCGTCTGATGACCGGGCCGTGACTTGTTGGCAGAATTCATTAGACTCAACGCGACCGTCGTCTCCTGTTGCGAGCGGAGACACTGTTTCTGCGTTCTGAAGTTTGAGTTCATCGATGCCATCACGACTGCTGTTCTCCGCGTTTCTGATGACGCTGACCGACACCGTGGCCTGGTACAGTATGGTTCAGGGGGCCGACCAGAGACCCAATGTGCTGTTCATCGTTGCCGACGACCTGAATTGTGCGCTGGGGGTTTACGGCGATGGTGTGGCGGTGACGCCCAATCTGGATCGCCTGGCGGCTCGGGGAGTCGTGTTTGAGCGAGCCTATTGCCAGCAGGCCGTGTGCAATCCATCACGCTCATCCTTTCTGACCGGGCTGCGACCGGATACGGTGGCGGTGGACGATCTGCGGAAGAGCTTTCGGCAGACGACGGCATTCGTTGATGATGAGCTGGTGACACTGCCCGAGTTCTTCCGCCTGCAGGGCTATTTCTGCCGTAACATCGGCAAGATATTTCACAACATGGGGGAGACTCAGGATCGTCGCTCGTGGTCAGTGGATGAGGTGCTTTACAGGGGCACGCATGCTGCCGATACGGTCTATGCGAATACGCCACCTGACCGGCGGGATCCACTGGTGAAGAAGGCTCCGGTCACAGAGTGCCTGCCGGTGTCGGATCAGGCTTATCGCGACGGTCAGACAGCTCGGCTGGCAGCGACGATGCTGCGCACGCGAGCTGAGGATGCAGATCCGTTCTTTCTGGCGATTGGATTCTGGCGACCGCATCTGCCGTTTGTCGCTCCGCAGAAGTACTGGGATCTGTATGAGCCGCAGCAGATCCCCCTGCCCTTCCCTGAGGAGGCTCCGACGGGCGTGCCGGAAATTGCGCTGCACGCATCACGAGAGATCCGGGGTTACGACGGTATACCAGCAGACAGACGGCTGACGGAGGCTGAAATTCGTCACCTGCGACATGGCTATTACGCCTCAATCAGTTTTATGGATGCGCAGCTGGGGCTGATCCTGGACGCACTGGAGACTGGTGGGCATGCAGAAGATACGATTATTGTGTTCACCTCAGATCATGGGTTTCATATCGGCGAGCAGACGCTTTGGGGCAAGACGAGCAATTTCGAGCTGGATGCGCGAGTGCCCTTGATTATTGCAGATCCACGACGGGCAGAGACTCACGGGCAGGCGACGCGGGGGCTGGTAGAACTGGTGGATCTGTATCCCACGCTGGCACATCTGACTGGTACCGGCGACAAGCTGAGTGAGCGGCTGGAGGGTGTGAGTGTGGTGCGGCTGCTGGATGATCCGGGCGCGACGATCAGGGACGCCGCATTTACTCAGCATCAACAGCCATTTTATGGCCCGCGCAGCAACTGGAAGGCGTGGGGGCGATCGATGCGGACGGCTGAGTGGAGATATACGGAATGGCGGGCGATTGCGGACGGCAGTGTCATGGCGCGGGAATTGTACGATCATCGCCGCGATGATGCGGAGCAAAGAAATGTTGCGGAACAGTATCCGCAGGTTGTGGGACAGCTTGCGGCGCTGCTGGCAGAGCAGTTTCCTGTTGTGGCAGCCAGTCAGGAGCAGGACGATGGACAGCGGTGAGCGAGTACGAATGTGCGACTCATGCGCCTGACGATGTACTTCCTGCAACTGGTGTTCGTTGTCTCTCTGTGTCTGTGTGTGACACGGATGCAGAACGTCGCCGTGGCAGCGGACCGTCCGAACGTGCTGCTGATTCTGGCGGATGATCTGGGCTGGTCTGACCTGGCAGTTTATGGTCATCCATGGCACAGAACCTCGCATCTGGATGCACTGGCTGCAGGCGGGATGCGTTTCACCGCGGCTTATGCAGCTGCGCCCATCTGTTCAGCTTCCCGTGCGGGATTGCTCACCGGACGCAGTGCCGCGCGACTGAATTTTGAGTTTGTGACAAAATACGAGCCCGGACGACAGCAGATTGATCTGCCGGTCCCATTGCTCACTCCGGAGTACGCTCTGAACCTGCCGTTGCGGGAACGGACGATTGCCGAATGTCTGGCTGATGTGGGTTATCGTACGGCGTTTTTTGGCAAGTGGCATCTGAACGCGCACCACCAGCGTTATCTGGGCTGGAGTCCGACCATGGGGCCGTTGCAGCAGGGGTTTGCGACTGCTGAGGAGGATTTCGGGAGCCATCCGTATTCGTGGGGGAAACGCACGCCGGTTCCAATGACACGCCACGGTGAGTATGCGGACGATTCGATGATCAGTCGCGCGGTGGAGTTTCTGCAGCAGGATCACGACGATCCGTTTTTCCTGATGGTGTCCTTGTTTCATGTGCATACACCGGTGA
The DNA here is from genome assembly GCA_023262145.1 of Planctomycetaceae bacterium. Classification (GTDB taxonomy): domain Bacteria; phylum Planctomycetota; class Planctomycetia; order Planctomycetales; family Planctomycetaceae; genus SXXK01. The sequence continues at coordinate 3,299 of JALRDR010000191.1, forward strand.
AGACGCGTCATCGCTGGCTGCGGCAGGAGTATGCTGCTCAGTTGTCGGGCGACCTGCCGGCACGAGAGCGGCGAGTGGAATATGCCGCGTTTGTAACGGAGCTGGATCATCATGTGGGGCGACTGCTGCAGGCACTGAACGACGCCGGGACACAGTCGGAAACGCTGGTGCTGTTCACTTCGGATAACGGGGGTCATCCGGAGTACACCGCGAATGCTCCGTTGCGGGGATCAAAATGGAATCTTTACGAGGGTGGAATTCGTGTGCCATTGCTGGCAGCGTGGCCCGGGCGGATCGCTCCAGGCAGCGTTTGTGATGACCCGGTATGTGGAATAGACATTCTGCCAACGCTGGTGGAAATAGCCGGGGGAACGACGGCAGCAGAACTTGATGGCCGCAGCATCCGCAGTGAACTACTGGCACAGGGGACCGCGGCACCGCGGGAACTGTACTGGCACTTTCCGTACTATCATCCGGAGACCGGGTATGCGGACGCGTTGCCGGCGATCGGGATCAACGACTTCGCCGTCAGTCGGACGCAGCCGCACTCAGCCTTACGTTCCGGAAACCACAAATTGCTCTGCTTCCATGAAGACCGGCGGACAGAACTGTACAATCTGGCAGAGGACCCGGGGGAGTCGAGTGACCTGAGTAGTCAGTCCCCACAGCTGACAGTGGATCTGCGGCGCCGACTGCTGCAGTTGCTGGAGGCTGTGGATGCTCGCTTTCCACAACGCAGATGAAGGAATACTGACAGCGTTGTGCTGTCGTGACCCGGAGCTGCAGCATGTGGCTGGTGCGGTCAAGTGACAGGTGGAGGGAGCCCTGAGGTCCCGGAACGCAATAACAGGGGAGAAAAAGGATCATGCGTGCGACTTGCATCATGCTGCTGGCTGGTTTGTTCGGGACAGGTCAGGCGGCAGAACCACAGGAGCTGCAGATCTGGCCGGGAGATCTTCCCGCCGGATCGCTGCAGTATACCGCGGAGGAAAAACAGGCGCTGGCTGCGAAGACAACGGATGAACGCATCGCATTTGTGGAGCGGGCGACGTTGAGTGTATTTCCGGCTCCGGCCGACAAGGCGAACGGCTGTGCTGTCGTGATTTGCCCGGGCGGAGGATACAACATTCTGGCATGGCCCAAGGAAGGAGTGGAAGTTGCCGAGTGGTTCAATTCAATTGGCGTAACCGCATTTGTGCTCAAGTACCGCGTGCCGAGGCGCGATCCGGAGCGGATTCACTGGGAACCGATGCAGGATGTGCAGCGTGCAATTCGCTGTGTACGGCGCGACGCAGAAAAGTGGAATATTGACGCGGATCGTGTGGGAGTGCTGGGATTTTCTGCCGGTGGTCATCTGACGGTCATGTCGGGTGTGCAATATGAGACAACCTGTTACGCGGCGGTGGATGAAGCGGATCAGCTCAGTTGCCGTCCTGACTTCATCTGTCCGATTTACTGTGCCTATCTGGGACAGGGATATGACGACCGTAACAGTGTGGCGCTGGGTGATCTGGTGACAGTGACACCACTGACGCCGCCTGCATTTCTGGCGGTGACCTGGGACGATGCCCTGCGTGGCGCTCAATCAGCACTGCTGTTTGCGAAGCTGAAGGAGCATGGTGTGAAAGCCGAGATTCACGTGTTTGCGAAGGGCGGGCATGGTTACGGACTGCGACCAACCGAGAATCCGGTGTCGGAGTGGCCAGTTCATCTGCACCGCTGGCTGCAGGTTTCCGGGTTTGTTCCGCGGGTGCAGGAACAGAACCAGCAGTGAGTATGTCGACTGCGGCCGGACGGTGATTCTGCCGGGGAAAATTTGAGCCAATTCAGGCAGGAAAGAGTTGACGATGATGCGATCAATTGCGGGGAATCATGTCGTCCTGCTGGCCATCGTTGCCAGCCTCGTGACGGGGGCTGCCTCAGCTATGGACCGGCCGAACATAGTGCTGGTGATGGCGGATGATCAGGGCTGGGGGGACATGGCTTATGCCGGCCATCCGCACCTGAAGACTCCGAATTTCGATCAGGCTGCGGCGGAGGGAGTTCGCTTCGATCGGTTCTATGCCGCTGCTCCGGTGTGTTCTCCGACGCGTGGCAGTGTGATGACCGGTCGGCACCCCAATCGATATGGGGTATTCAAGTGGGGCTATCCACTGCGTCCACAGGAGGTGACAGTTGCGGAGCTGCTGCGTGAGAGCGGCTATCGTACATCGCACTTTGGCAAATGGCATCTGGGTTCGGTGAGGAATGGCAGTCCGGTCAGTCCTGGAGCGCAGGGCTTCGACCACTGGCTGAGTGCTCCAAACTTCTACGACAACGATCCGATACTGTCTCTGGGCGGCAAGGCGGTACAGCTTCAGGGAGAAAGTTCGATTGTGACTGCGGCAGCGGCAATCGACTGGATGCGTGAGCAGGCAGCCGGAGATGATCCATTTCTGGCAGTCGTCTGGTTCGGTTCGCCACATGCGCCGCATCGAGCTGTGGACGAGGACAAGAACCTGTATGCCGGATTACCGGAACGAGACCAGCACTTTCTGGGTGAGGTGACCGGGATGGATCGCGCTTTTGGGATGATTCGTCGGGAGTTGCGGGAATTGCAGATCGAGAAAGAAACGATTCTGTGGTACTGCAGCGACAACGGGGCCTTGCCGGGAGTTGGATCCAGTGGTGGCTTTCGGGCCAACAAGGGGAAGGTGTACGAGGGTGGACTACTGGTGCCGGCGATTCTGGAATGGCCGGGGACGCTGGCGGGGCAGCGTACGATTCAGACTCGCTGCAACACGTGTGATATTCTGCCGACAGTGCTGGATCTGGCCGGAGTGGTACCGCAGGTGAAACTGCCGCAGCTGGATGGCCTGAGTCTGAAGCCCGTTCTGGCGGACGCGTCAGGAGATTCCCGGCGGTCGCAGGGTATGGGATTCTGGGACTACACGGTGGGAGGGATCAGTACACCATCGGATCAGTGGATGGGCGATTTGCTCAGGGCGCAGGCTGCCGGTGGTGATCTGGAACCGGATGGCCCTAGTCAGAAGTCGGCCGAGTTACCGAATCCGGCGTGGCAGAAAAAACGCTTCCCGGGGCATTCCGCGTGGATTCGTGGCGACTGGAAGCTGCATCGGATTGAAACCACCCCTGCTCCACCGCGGCAGCAGAAGGGCAAGCAGAAGGCTGCTGAGAAGCAGCAGGATGAGTCTGTTGCCGGAGAGCCGCAGGTTCGCTGGGAGTTGTACAACCTGGCTGCTGACAAGGAGGAGACTACCGATGTTGTGGAGGCAAATGCGGAACTGGTGGCGGAGTTGCAGGGGGAACTGAGTGAGTGGCTGGAATCTGTCGTGGACAGTTTCAATGGCGAAGACTACTGATTCGCTGGCCATGACTACTGAGCGGATGCGATGCCTGCACGGTGATCACTTGCTGTCGTCAGGCGGCGGGAAACTACGAATCCTGCTGTAGCGGGGATACGATTCCCAGATTTCTCCACCGTCGATGATGCGTGGATCTTCTGTTTCTGTGAGGCAGGCGTTGAGTTTCTGTTCCAGCTGGTCGCGGAGCG
>JALRDR010000324.1 GCA_023262145.1 Planctomycetaceae bacterium
GCAGAATCGCGAGCTCTTCCTGTCGGTCCAGATGCCCCAGTGTGAGCGTCGGCTGCAGGCGGCTTTGAATGTAATCGGGAATCTCATAGGTCGATTCATCCTCATTCATCGTTACTGCACAACGAAATTCCCGATGGGCACGAATGGTGACACCAGCTACTATCGATTCGACATAGCGGCGATGGTCAAGCAGCGGGGCCAGACTGGCCCACGACTTCTCATTCATCCGATTGCCTTCGTCCAGGATACAGATGCCACCACGCAGCATGGCGGTAACCAACTGAGATGCGTGGTAGGCAATCCGACCGTTTTCCGCAAGCACCGGAGTGACCAGCAGGTCTTCCGGCCGAGTGTCTGCCGTACACTGGTAGATGTACAACTCCTGCTGGCGATGTCGAGCCCCTGCAATTGCCAGCGTCGTTTTGCCGATCCCCGGAGTTCCCACAAGTCGCGGGGTCAGTGGCAGATCGCTGTCGTCCACAACCAGCCAGCAGGCCAGCAGTTGCTGGAGCACCTCCTGCTGACCAATCCATTGACCCGCTGAAGTTTCCGGGCTGCCCAGATGCAACGTTACGCCATCAATCACTTGTGTCTGACTCATGAATTCCCTGTCAATCCTGAACAATCAACCAGTGTCGAGCAGTCTGTTTCGCGACTGCAGTTGCCGTTACTCTAATTCAGAATGGAAAACCCGCTTGACAACACAACTCCGCACAGCGCGGAGCCACATAACAACGCCCAGCACAACACGGGCCCAGCACAACACGGGGCCGCTGCTGCGAATCGCTGCTGCCGCCGACCCTGCGGCTGCAGGTCCGCGATTGTAATCAGATTCGCAGCGCCATACGAATCCACCAGATGACGCGATGACCCGCCGGAGGTCTGGATGAGAAACCGCTTCAGCAACGGCCCTGCCCTGAGCACACTGCGGGGCCATCGCCGCCACGAAGGCCGCGGCGAAAAATCACAAACAACAACGACGTCAGCAAACAGGAAGCGGTAATCCTGCCCACAGAAGGCTCACGCAAATTGAAGTACAACAGCTGCAGCATATTCAGAATTACCAGCCCCCGAATCATCAACTCGACGTGGATTCGGTGCAGGACCCATGCCCCAAAGGGGGCCATAAACAGCACGACCGGCCAGGCACATAACCAACCCTGATATTGCTCCAGCTGCATGTCCGCGTCCACGAAATGTCGCCAGCCAAAGCCGCACACACTGATGCAGGTCATCAGCACGACACTCAGTCGAGTTGCCGTCTTCTCCGCCAGACCAAATCTGGAAACCACCAGCGTGTAGAACAGAATATCGGCCCCTGTTCCAAACAGACTGGCCGCCATTCCGCCAGCGATGGCCGTTCCGGCACACAGCAGATAGTCAGAACCTGTCTGCAACAGCAGCATACTCTGCTGCCCACGCTGCGAATGCAGCGCATAACTCAGGGCAAATGCCGTGATCAGACTCAGAAAGAACACATGAATCGCCACCACCGGCAGCCCCTGCAGAAACTGCAGACCCGCCAGAAAACCCAGACATGCTATCGGTGTCAGCCAGAACAGCGGCAGAAATGCTCGCCGATCCGTGTCCGGATGAGTCAACACAAACAGACTGGCACTGGTCATGCCAATGCTCTGTATCATCAGACTGAAATCTCTCGCCCATTCACGACTGATGTCAAAGAACAGACTCAATGCCGGAAAGGCAACAGCACCACCACCCTCCGGAGTCATCCCTGCAACGAATGCCCCCAGCACCATGATCAGCGGGTAGTACAGATGCTCACGCAGAAACCCCAGCCCGCAATACTCACGGAATAACACCGCCCACACAATCAGCGCAGTAATGAACCATGTCACAAAAATTCGACTACGGAACATTCACTTCCCCCGCCCTGCCGACACCCGGCCTGCTGACACCCGGCCTGCTGACACCCGCCAGACCAGCAATGGTGCGTAACAGAACACGGGACGCCGCACAGTCTAGCTGCAGCGGGCTGATCAGCCCTGCCTTAATTCGTAGCAGTAACGCTGATCGGCAAACATGAGAACTGACAGGTCCTGCAGTTCCAACACTGCCGCCCCTGCCGCCCCTGCCGCCCCTGCCAACACTGCCAACTGCTCACCGCTC
>JALRDR010000399.1 GCA_023262145.1 Planctomycetaceae bacterium
AATGACAGGAGTTGCGATTGTGAGACAACAGCGGCGAATTTGTTTGCGAAAGTGGGAGCAGAGGACGCAAATGTTCGGTTTGTGCCAAACGGAGGCCTCATTTTCCGCTCGATTCGGGTCGCAGGAAGTGCACCTCTGAACTGGCACTGTTCACTACGGTCTGCCCCTCCAGTGGCATGCCACTGCCCGTCTCATCTGCGCCCGGACGGGAATGGCTGAAGTGTGACTGTCGGGCCATGTACCTCCAGCACATCAGGCAGTTCGTCAGTTTGATGGAACCGTACACGATCGATGGCCAGTTGCCGCGGCTCCGTTGCCGTCAGACTGCGATGACAGTGGTAAACGATGAATAACTCCTGCTGATCCGGTGATCGCACGAAGCAATGATGCGCTGTCCCGTGCGCATAAGCTGTCGACTGCATCACCGGATTGTGTGCGTACTTTTTCCATGGTCCAAGTGGAGAGTCAGACGTGGCATATCCCACAGCGTACTGCGGACTTTCAAAGTGACTTCCGGAATAGGTCAGATAGTAGGTTCCGTTGTTTTTGAGTATCGCCGGACCTTCAACGATGCGTGCCCGATGCGTTTCCCATGCCTGGTCCGGACGAATCATCAGCCTCAGGCTGTCCTCCTGAACTGTGATCATGTCGGGGTTCAGCCTTCCGCCATGGATCTCGTTGCCATCGTTAAACGCCACGTAGTAGAAGTACATCTGCCCGTCGTCATCCCGGAAGACGTGAGCGTCGATGCGAATGGAGTCGGGCAGCATGGGGCCATTGCCCAGCTGTACAAATGGACCTCCAGGGTCATCAGCCACTGCTGCACAGATTCGCGTATCCACAGCGTAGTAGAGATAGAATCGACCATTGTGAGCAATAACGTCTGGTGCCCAGAATCTGGAATGGCCCCAACTGCGTTCACGGGTGATCACAAATCCACGATCCATCCAGTTGCAGAGGTCAACTGACGTAAACATTCGAATTCCCCGCCGCATCTCGGGGTGATCCGCAGAGTAGGTACAGTACGCGTAGTAGGTTCCGTTGTGCAGCAGCACACATGGGTCGGCACAGTTCTCCTGCACGGGGTTCTGATAACCGACCGCGGGAGCAGTGCTGGCAAGGTTCCGCACAGAAATGTTGCGAAACTGCGCTCCGCTGCCAAGGCAGCGAAGCCCGATCTGACCCTGTCGAAACGATTCATCGCTTCCATCCAATTCGGGATATTCATCATTGATCACAGGCCGCTCATCCAACCATGCCCGGACGTGTTCGTGATCAACCTGCAGCCTGAGATGGTACCAGTGATCTTCCAGCAGACGTCGTCCGCGAGCGGCAATGCTCCGCCAACGATGCTCAGATTTGCCCCAGATGAACACATTTCGCTTTGGATCAATCCCCACATAGAACCCGCGGTAAGCATCAGTCTCCGCAGAAACCTCAGCAGCATGAAAGATCACGCCAGCCTGCGACTCTGCTGAGGCACACAGTTCCAGCTGCAGTTCAAATCGAGCCTGAGGTGTCTGCATAAGGATCGCCTTTGCAGGTCCGGATGATGCGACACTGTACGTACTGCCCTCTCGCGTCCATTCTCCCCCGATCGCCTGGAACTGATCAGCGTGCAACGCAATTTCCTGCGCTGAGGCAATTTCGATCGGACACAAAAGGCATGTCAGGACCAGGAGAAATGCATCTGCTGCAGGGCGTTGTGTCAGCATGACAGTAATCCGTATCGAGGCAGTGTCGAAGCGAGCAGGAGGCGATCACAGGAAGCACCAGCGCTGCTCAGGAATGGGACAGCGATGAGCAATCGTCGGGGAAACTGCTGTACTCTCCGCTGCTTCCGCAAACAAGTCGCCTAAGGCACTCTTCCTTGCGAATCGGTTTTTTGCCCGGATTTCTGCTGGTAAGGCAGCATCTCCATACACAGCCTGTGATGAGAGTCTGCGTTGCCTGCCGGTTGCGCACGCGGCGCTGCAGGTGGTCACTCGCCATCACCCATGGAGCGTGCGGTGAGCGGCTCTTCATCTTTACAGCCCCGACTGTATGGACGACGGACCGTGGGCATGAATCGGAGGAGCCGGTTACGATTCCCTGTACTGGCAGTGAACGGCGAAATTATTACCATGCACCATCGCCCATCAGGAAAACAGACTTCCGCATCGCAGGGACCCATTTCATGACGATCACGACCACCGATCCACGTTCTGCCGCTCCCGTTGCTGATTCAAAAGCCACTCCCGGAAGTCGCCCCCTGTTTCTGCTCTGCTGCCTGCTCTCGCTGGCAGTCATGGATCGTGTTGTGGCGGACACCCCCAATTTCATCATCATTTTTACTGATGACCAGGGATACGGCGATCTGGGCTGCTTTGGTTCAACAACCATCGACACTCCGAATATCGATCGACTCGCAACTGAAGGGAGGAAGTTCACAAGCTTCATGGTGGCGTCCCCCGTGTGCACACCGTCACGGGCTGCACTGATGACCGGGTGTTACCCGAAACGTGTCGGTATGCATCAGCATGTTCTGTTTCCGACCTCACGCAAGGGCCTGCACCCTGACGAGCACACTATCGCCGATCATCTCAAAGGGCTTGGCTATGCGACGGCCTGCTACGGAAAATGGCATCTTGGACACCATCCGGAGGTGCTTCCGGTCTCCAATGGCTTCGATGAGTACCTTGGTATTCCCTATTCCAATGACATGAACCACCCGGATAACAAGGGCAAGCCACAGGGAGGCTTTGCCGGTATGGACCTGCTCTGGCAGGATCCGGAATCAACGCTCACCAGATGGAAGACACCGCTGATCCACAACACGGAAATTGTGGAGTTGCCCGTCGACCAGCGCACAGTCACTCGTCGCTATACCCAGCACGCCATCGACTTCGTCACTCGTCATCGCGAGCAGCCATTCTTCGTCTATCTGCCGCATTCCATGCCGCACATTCCGCTGTACGTGCCCGATGACGTACGGGATCCTGATCCGCTCAATGCTTACACGAATACAATTGAACATATTGATTCCGAGGTTGGGCGACTGCTCGACACGCTTGACGAATTGCAGCTTGCCGATCGCACCTACGTGATCTACGCCACCGATAACGGTCCGTGGCTGCCGTTCCGCCACCATGGCGGCTCTGCCGGACCACTGCGTGATGGAAAGGGCACCACATTCGAAGGCGGCCAACGCGTTCCCTGCCTCGTCCGCGGACCGGGCGTTCCCGCAAACACAGTCTGTGATCAGCTCACCGGAACCATCGATCTGCTCCCCACGATTGCAGCCATCACCGGCTCGACCTTGCCTGAGCAGAAACGCATCGACGGCGTGGATATTTCCGGCCTCTGGACGGGATCGATAACGAAATCACCCCGCGATGAGTTCATTTACTACACCGCACAGGGAGAACTCGAAGGGTTGCGACAGGGAGACTGGAAACTGCTGGTGCGAAAGCAGGGGCAGCAGAAAAAGAAGCAGCAACCACAACCGCCGCAAAAATTTCTTTTCGACCTCGCCGCTGACCTCGGAGAACAGCAGAACCTTGCCAGTGAACATGCAGACGTCGTGGCGGCACTTGAAGCTCGCATGCTGGAGCTTGATGAGGAGATTACTGCCAACGCGAGGGAACCCTGGATCAAGCCCTGATCATCACAGCCTCGCATCACGGCGTCAGACCTTCCGGAACACAGCCGGGATGCCAGAGTCGTCAGTTTCAGCTGAGATGACCGCATTGCTGCTCAACAGCATTACTCTTGCGCTGCTGGCAGGTTTTTGTCGGCGCTTTATCCATGCTCGGCAGTTTGTCGGAGCTGGCCAGAAGGAGCGAATCCAGTGGCTTGTCAGTACCAGCTTCGTCCACGCGTCCTGATCGCTTCCATGATCGTCGCTGTGACCCTGCTCAGCTCATCAGATCGAACTTCGGCACAACAGGCACATCTGCGTTTCAATGTCCTGATGATTGTCGTTGACGACATGAACGACTGGGTCGGTTGCCTCGGTGGACACCCGCAGGCACACACGCCCAATATCGATCGTCTGGCTGCCCGTGGTGTGCTTTTCACCAATGCTCACTGTTCAGCCCCGGTCTGCAATCCCTCTCGAGTGGCCACGATGACTGGAGTTCGCCCATCCACGACTGGCATCTACGACAATCGAGTCCGATGGCATGAGGCCGTGCCGGAACTCGTCTCGATTCCGCAGCACTTCCGCAGCCACGGCTACCTCACTGCAGGCGGTGGAAAAGTCTATCACCATATGCCTGGATTCAACCGGCCTACCGACTGGTCCACCAGATTTGAACAGGTCTTCGACGGCCCATATCAGGATCAGTCGTCCCGAGGTGTGGATGTCAGCCGCTTTGCATGGCCCGACGGATTTCCCCTGAATGGGCTCTCGGCTGTCAGAGCACTTGCGAAGCCGCCGAAGAACCCACGTGAATTCGACTGGGGGCCACTTTCAAAGTCGGACTCCGAGACCGGCGACGGTCAGATGATCCGCTGGGCTGAAGAGTTCCTTTCCAGTCCGCCGGATCAGCCGTTTCTGCTGACTGCCGGGATCTTCAGACCGCACCTGCCGTTCTACGCACCCCGGAAATACTTCGATTTGTTTCAGCCCGACGCCCTCGTTCTGCCACAGATCAGATCAGACGACTGCGATGATCTTCCTGCAATCGGTCGGCAATTTGCCAATGGACGACGTGAAGACCTGCTGCTGGTCATGCAGGAGGGACGTTATCGAGAAATGGTGCACGCTTACCTCGCATCAATTGCATTTGCAGATGCGATGATCGGTCGCTTGCTGGACTCCCTTGATGCCAGTCCGGCTGCCAACTCCACCATTGTTGTCCTCTGGTCCGACCACGGCTGGCACCTCGGGGAGAAAATGGCGCTGCATAAGTTCACGCTCTGGGAGCGATCAACTCACATTCCCTTAATTATCTCGCTGTCGCCTGAGCAGCAGGGTAGTCGCTGTGATCGAGCCACTGACCTGATCAATCTCTTTCCCACGCTCAACGAACTCTGCGGCCTTCCACGTGTTGCTGCGAATGAGGGCATCAGCCTCGTCCCACTGCTGCGGGATCCGACGCACAACTGGAATACACCCGCCATCACGACATCCGGACGGGGTAATCACGCTGTTCGTACGGATCACTACCGCTACATTCGCTACACCGACGGTGGTGAGGAACTTTACGATCACCATAACGATCCGAACGAATGGACAAATCTGGCTGACAACCAGTCATACTTGTCGGTGCGTGAATCCCTCCGACAGTGGCTGCCGCCACATGACGCTGCAGCCCGCTAGCGGCTTTGGACTCGTAACTGAATGCCACTGTCGTTCGTACGTTGATGGACTTCGGCCGCTTCACCGGGCGATCTGCAATGCCCTCTTATTAATGATTCTCATCCGCAAGGAGATCATGCGGACACCTGAAGTAGTCAGGCGGTTGCGGAGACACTCGCTGAGATCGCCGCGGGCCGAACGCAAATGTGGGGATCGCAGAGCCACGCCGCGACTGGGTTTGCAGCGCACTGCAGTTGCCCATTGCCTGCCATAACAGACCGTTGAGTACAGGGCAGACACCAGCGTCAGATTGCGAAAGCCTGGCGCATGACTGGAAATCCCGACAGATCACCGGGAGAATGCACACCACGACAATCCTCTCTGCATTCCAGAGACTCGACATCATCAAAGTTGCTGCGGATTCTCTCATGCGTCAGACCACCGGTTCGCTCATCCTCCTGACCCTCTGCATCTCAGCCTGCCATGTGCAGGCTGCTCCACCCAACATGGTGCTGATCGTCATAGACGACATGGGTTGGGGTGATGTGGGATGCTACGGCAACAGTTTCATCGACACCCCTCGAATCGATCAGCTGGCTGCCGAGGGAATTCGGTTTACGAATTTCTACGCCGCCGGTGCTGTGTGTTCGCCAACCCGCTGTGCAGTGCAGTCCGGGCAGAACCAGGCCCGCATCGGAATTACTGCTCATATACCGGGGCACTGGCGGCCTTACGAACGGGTGATCACGCCGCAGACCACCATGGCTTTGCCGCTTGATACAGTCACCATTGCGGAGTCATTGCGGGCTGCTGGCTATCGGACCGGCTACGTTGGGAAATGGCATCTGGGGCCATCCAATGGATTCGGTCCCGCTGATCAGGGTTATCAGTTTGCTGCAGAGATCAACGGCCCCCACCTTCCCGGACGCTTTAGTGTCACCGGAAACGTTGACGCCACGCCTCGCAGGGACCAGTTTCGGACGGACTTTGAAGCTCAACTCTGTGAACAATTCATCAGCGAAAATCGGGATCAGCCGTTCTTTCTGATGCTCTCCCCATTTGCGGTACACATTCCACTGGCTGGAAAGTCACAGCTTGTGCAGAAGTATCGGCAACGCGCAGCGGACCGCAATCAGGACCTTCCCAGTCCGATTTATGCCGCGATGGTTGAGGAAGTTGATACCCTCGTGGGGCGGGTTGTGGATGCCATCGACTCTGCGGGATTAGCCGAGCAGACAATGATCGTATTCACATCCGACAACGGAGGGCTCAATCGTCGTTACGACTATCGCCAGCATGCTGATGATCTGGTAAGCAGTCTGCTGCCGCTGAAGGGCGAAAAAGGTTCGCTGCATGAAGGTGGCATACGAGTGCCCCTGATCATTCGCCAGCCTGGCGCGATCAATCCCGGCACGACAACTGACGAACCGGCCATCAGCTACGATTTTTATCCCACCTTTGTGTCAGCCGCCGGTGCGCAATTGCCTGTGAATCAGACGATCGATGGCGTCCCGCTGCAACCTGTCCTGCAGTTGCCCACGGCCCGCCTGCAACGGGATGCACTCCACTGGCACTACCCGCATTACCACCACGACAGACCATCCGGAGCAATCCGCGAGCGAGAATGGAAGCTGATTGAATACCTTGATGGGAGTGGTGATATTGAGCTCTACCAACTTTCTGAGGATCTCGGTGAACAGCACAACCTTGCCGCCGAACGACCAGGGAGAACTGCGGATCTGCTGCAGAAACTCCGTAGCTGGCGAACGACAGTTTCAGCAAGAATGCCCATCAGCAACCCAGCCTATGATCCTGAGCGGGCGGCAGAGTGGTGGAACCTTCGTTCCGGTGAGCCTGTCGACAGCGACTCGCGGATGAGGTTTCCACAGACGGAGAATGATCTTTCCCGCTGACGCCAGCCCTGTATCATGAAATACGGTGTTGCGACTCTAATGGCTGCCCTCACAACTGACTCTGACCGTCAGGACGCCTCCCACGAAAAGGACCACTACAACGATGCGATGTTTTGTTTGCTCAGTTCTGGCGTTGACTCTGTTCTTTTTCACATCAACCGTGACCAACGCTGAAGAGAATCTGACGATACTGGAGGCGCACTACGGAAACCTGCCGGATGGCGCGAAGAAGGATGTCACCGAGCAGGTTCGCAGACATGTGAAGGGATCAACACTGCGACTGGAGGCAGGTAATGATCTCTTTGGTGACCCGGCAGAACAGATCAGCAAGAAACTGCACGTGAAGTACAAGCTGAACGAACAAACGGGGGAAATCATCATCCGGGAGGGCGATACCCTGCTGCTTCCTCGCCCCGAACTTAAGGGCGATCTCAAGCTGATCTCCGCCACTTGGGGCGATCTTCCAGACGGTGACAGCGAAAATGTGCTGGGGATCGTCAAGTACTATCTGAAGAACAATCGCCTCGAGGTCAGTGCGGACAACGACACGCTTGGTGACCCCGCCTCCGGCTTCTTCAAACGCCTGCGTGTGGAATACCAGATTGGCGATGTCAAACTCGCACGGTCCGTCTGGGAGGGCGGAACACTCATTGTTGATGCAAATCCACCGCAGCAGGCCCCATCATCTGCAAAGTAAGACTCCGCTCGATCATCTGCCTCCGCAGGGCACCATTTCTATCGGAAGATGGTGCCCTTTTTCGTAATGCCTGATCAGATGTCGCCAGCCTGATGGCAGTTTCGGAGAACATCCACGCAGTAATATTGCACAAAGTTGCACCGCTGTGGCAGCAACTCAAAGCAGGCCCGCGGAGACAACAGGTGGCCCTCATGCAGTGCCCGATAGGGAACGCTCCCCGCAGGCAGCGTCCGCCACGTTATCCGATCAGCGACGATGCAGGGCAGTTCCCAACTGCTTCTCCGCTGCTTCACAACCATTCGGGCCTGGCGCCACTGCAGTCATTATCGACGAAGCGGAGGAGCAGTCTGGCGGTCTCACTTTGACTCCCGCTGCAAAGTGCTTTGCATTCCATGTCGGATCCAGCGGTGAATTGCTGACATTAATTGCAGTCCGAGTGAGTCCTGAGAATTACGGCGGTTGGATACCCTGAAATGGCCTGAACACAATGACAGGACACCGCCTCGCTATGTATTCGGCTCACAATAAACACTCAACGGGCCGACCGACACTTTTCTCAGCCCTGTACAGAGACGCACAGATGCAGCAGTCAACAAGAGCAATGCGATTGTGGATCGCAACCGCCATGCTCCTTGTGTTTACAATGGCTGTCGACACTGGATACGCAACTCCCTTTGGGAAGAGCGGCAAGGGTGGAAATGGCGGCGGTTCTGCAGGCCCACGGGTAACCACATTTGCGGGCTACAACTGGCTCGTGGAGTCCAGTAGCGAAGCGGTTGGTCCCGGACCTGACAATTTCTCCAACGCAGCCAACAGCGTCTGGGTGGATGATTCTGGGCGACTGCATCTGACAATTCGTCGGGATCGGAATCGTTGGTACTGCTCTGAAGTGATCTGTCAGGAATCAATCGGTCATGGGCGCTACGAGTCTCACATTGACTCTCCGCTGGATTCGCTGGATCCCAACGTCGTGCCGGGAATGTTTACGTGGAACAGCAATGCGCCAGAGTTTACCTACCAGGAGATCGACATCGAGATCGCTCGCTGGGGAAGCGCACGCGCAGCACAAACGCACAGTACGTCGTGCAGCCATTTGACGAAATTGATCACCTTTATCGCTGGACTCAGTCATCAGCACTTCAGTCAACTCATAGCTTCGAATGGCGGCCGGACTCCGTCTGGTTCCAGAGCCTGTCAGGCCACCGCAGTTCCGCAGAATCAGCAGACCAGGACATTTCGGAGTATGGGTACGCAGACGCCGACGTCCAGCCTGCTGGTGGCGAAAATCCACGTACCAATCTCTGGCTGATGGACGGCAACCCGCCAATTGATCGAAACGCCGTTGAGATCATTGTCTCTGATTTCTCATTCCGTCCCCTTAACTAACCACAGACCGCCGTGCTGGCGGGGCATGCGTCGGACGCATGCCTCGCCAGCTTGCAGCTGAGCGATCCATCGATCTGCACGCGGAGCAGGTCGAACAGCGAGCAACACATCCCTGCACCATCGAGCACCATGCGACGTGCCAGATACCGATCCAGGTGCAAGTCCCGCCATGATGCTGAAGAACAACACCGGGATTGACCCTCATCACCCGACGCCCGGCGAATGAGCGAACGAACCCCCACAGTTCGCCCCCGGGACCCTCCACTTTCGCGGGTGCCAGCCACTTTCAGCCACTCTCGCCGGTGCCAGCCACTTCTGACGGCACCAGCCACTTTCGACGGTGCCAGCCACTCTCGCCGGGGCCA
>JALRDR010000436.1 GCA_023262145.1 Planctomycetaceae bacterium
CAACGCGTACATGACAATGTTAATACCGAGCGGGTAGGACACCTGGACGGAGTACTTTTCAAAGTACTCGTGGTTCTCCCCTTCCCGTTCAAAGCCGTCGCCGACGTCGTTGTTGTAACAGAACACGGCGATCAGACGACCGGCATCGTCGAAATAACCCATGAAGTGCGGATCCTCATCGCCCTCCGGATCGCCGTGCCAGTATTCGAAGGTGTGTCCCTGCTGCCACGCTCTGATACTGGGAATCCGCGGGATTTCAGGGAGATCATAAATCAGGTGGAAAATGGGATGGCTGTAGTCGAGTTCCCGTGGTTCCCTTCCGGGGAGCACTTCTTTCATGACACCACTGATGTGTCTCCACGCTGCGGGTGTCCAGAAGTCATCAGCGAGCAGGAAGCCTCCGTTGAGCAGGTAGCGACGGAGAGCCAGGATCTCCGGTTCGCTCAGAGCAATCTGCTGGAGATTGGACATGAACACAAACGGATAGTCGAAGAGTGCAGGATCTGTCAGACGCAGGACTTTTCCATTTGGATCCACCTGCAGCGATGTCAGTTCCTGCAGGCGAAAGGAAAAATTGAGATCGCAGTCCGGATAGTCATTACTCCAGCCGCCGAACGCGCCGCCGCGTCCATAGGAGTCAAACTGGACCCTGACGAATGTGAATACGTCATGCTGGAAACTCTGGTCAATCTTCCAATGCGGATATTCGTCGCGGTCAAAGTTTCCGTCGGGTGATGGACCACGTCCGTAGCGGGCGCGGCGATTATCCTGCGAAAAGGGAGTTTCCTGTCCGCCTGCGGCGGATGCCGGACCGACTTCGGGCGGCAGGGAGGACTGCGGCGGTTGCTGCTGAGCCTGGAATTGCCTGTGCAGGAGTGGCGAGGCTGCAGCTGTGAATGGCGGCGGCGGATCTGCGGGATGCAGGAAAACAAAGGAGCAGCTGAACAGGATGCAGCTGATACATCCGGCGATGCAGGCGATCACCGTGCCCCGGATCGTGAACGGGAGGACCGCATTGCGGTAAACAGTGAGACCTGGCTGCGATTCCTGCGTCATGATGTGTGTCTGCAGCAACGATCAGAAATTTGAGCGCAGCCCGGCTAATCGGGGCGGGCTGCAGCACTTGCACGGGACTGCAGCAGAACATTGCAGGAGATGTTCTGCAGGCAACAGGAGACTGACTGAGCCGAGTGCCAATGTACGCGACCAGCTCAGTCGGTGATGTCGGAACAATTGTCCGTGACTGTGAGCACCTGATCAAGTTTCATCAGCTGAATCACGTCATGAATTTCTGAGCAGACATGGCAGAGTACAAGCTGGCCGGAGTGTCGCTTCATCGTGCGAGTCAGTTCAATGAATTCTCCGAGGATCTCGCTGGAAACGAATGTCACATGGATCAGGTCAAGTACGAGCGTCTGACAGTTCTCATCGTGAGCGATTTTGCTGATCTGATCCCAGATCGGTCGGCTTTCTGTGGCACTTAGAAACTGCTTTTGCAAGGGGGTAACAATGGTGCCGCGATCGCGATGATCAATCTGCAGAAGCGAACTGTCCAAAACATTCTCCGCTGTAACCATGTTCTGAAGGTCTGTTCTAAAGTTCAGTATCCCGTGATGTTAGCAGCTCGTCAGATAATCTACCACAGCAGATTCGCTGCTGGTCGCAGCTTTCAGTTTGGGAGGTGAGCCCTGTTGGCCAGCCAGGGCTGCAGCGGGGGGGGGATGCCTGACGATTGAATGGTCACTGGAAGGGACGAGATCGAGGTGGGAACCGAGGCAGGTTGTTTCGTATTCGGCGACGACTGAATCGCTGGTGAGCTGCAGTATCGTTTGTATCGGGAATCTGCTAAAACGGGAACGTGTACAGGAGCAATAACGATCGACTCAACCGGACTGAGTCGACGCAGGGATGTCTGAACCGGCAGGGAGCC
>JALRDR010000049.1 GCA_023262145.1 Planctomycetaceae bacterium
AGCTTCTCGGCCAGGCGAGCTTCCCGGTTCTCCAGCTTCATCCGCCCCGTCTTCAGATCAGTCATCTCCAGTTTGTCAGACCGCACTTTCGCGAGGCAGATGTGACCGGCGTGAACAGACTTTTCATTCATGTCAGCGATGTTGATGCCCAGATCGTCGCCCTTGCCGAGCTTGAATCGCAGCGAGATGACTGCGTCCTGAAACGCCGCCTCATGTGTGACGGAAACTCCGTGGTCCGCCACCTCCGCCTTGCGAATGAACATCGCACCGTCTCGAAGGTCGACCTGCTTGACACCCTGCGCTCGCGACTTGCTGTTCGTCCCCCACTCGTTGCCTGGCTGCTCCTGTGTGTCGTCCGTCTCGCTGCGATTGAAATCATCCTCCAGCAGCACGGTCTCCTTGTCATCTGCGATTGCGGCAGTACTCAGGAACATAAACAACACAGTCACAGCGACGCTGAACAGACGCAGGTGGAACATCGACAGATCCCGAAACAGACAGGTGAACACCTAAGCAGGTGAAACCGAAAAACCAGGCCGGAAGCATGCTAACCGGTGCTGCGTTTTTGTGAAGTGCTGATCCGCTCGGTCACTCGGATCTCCACGACAGACGCTCAATCGCCATCTCTCGAATTGGTTCCGCCAGATCCGGCAGAAACTCCATCAGCCGAAACAGAATATGTGAGTCGAGAGCAAGCAGAACGCCAGCCTTGTGGCCGATGACCGTCGCAGTCCGAGGTATGCCCTTGATCAGTGAAATCTCACCAAAAAAGCTACCCGCATTCAGTTCAATTCCACCGGCCGCTTCAGCCATCACAGAACCAGTAGCGATGAAGAACATCTTGTCCCCGTTGTCACCCTCCCGCACGATCACTTCCCCGGCGGAAAACGGCAGCACCTCAATCATTTGAGAGATCTCTGCAATCTGACGACTCTCAAGCTCTGAGAACAACGGGAAGGCTGCTACCAGATCGCCGACATAACGCGCCAATTCCAGACGATGCTTCGTGCAGTTCTGGAGCGTAATGCCATGCTTCGCAAGGCACGCTGACAGTACCGTCTGGTGGAGCGAGCCATGACGTAGCAGTTGCCACGTGCCGGCATCAGGTGTGAATCCCAGCAGCGAAGTCGAAATCGGTGCCACTGCAGTGCTTTGCTCCCGGCTTTCCTCCGTCAATTCTGAATAGGGGCGATTCAATACCTTGTAACCTGCCTTACGCTCTGAAACCGGGACTTCAATGCCGTCCACAGAAACTGGACCGGACAGGATCGGCACGTTCAGAAAACCCATGTCCACCTGGGCTTCGGCGAGATCCTTGTGAGTTCCACCGGATCGCACCTCTCGCCCCAGATCCGAAAGATTTGCCGATGTGATCCCGGCAAAGCGATGCCCGGTGAGCTGAGTGTATTGCTCCAGCCACCGTTCCCAGTGTGGTGAACGGCCCGGCAGTACAGCCTGTGCGCGAAAGCAGTCGAACTCACGCAGCATAAAGTAACTTGGCAACGCATCATCAAGAGCCCGGAATCGCAGTCCGACCGGACCGCAGTCCAGCACCGCGCTGATCGCCGCTGCGTTGATCGGCTCGTGCTCACCCTCCAGCCACGTCAGGAACTCCTGCTCAGTGGCCAGCAGTGATGTCGGGACCCAACGACCGTCGCGGCCCTTGAGCTCCTTCAATGCAAACTGGGCTGCCGCCGGAACCGGACTGAGTACCCAGGCGAAAATTCGCGGCTGATCTGCAGCAGCGGCAAAATCGGCGATAAACGATCCGCCCAGCCCCACCCACAACGCAATCGTCGCTCGATCATCTTCACAATCAAGCCGCCACGATTCCTTCGTAAAATCCGTTGTGGCGACACGCGAATACGCATCAGCGGCCGCCTGAGTCAGCAGCGGTTTCCCGTCAGCAAGGATTGCTGCATTCGAACGCAGTTCCGCGATTGCCGCTGCCATTACCTCCAGTGGTAATGCCGGGGACTGCGGAAGAGATTCAGCAGCAATACATGGTGCAGAGACCTCAGGGCTCGTCATCGGTTGACACTCCTTGTTATCCCAGGTTTTTCCGGCAGCAACTCTGCGAAAGGCCTGATGCTATTATGTTCACTCCCTGCAAATTGCTCAACCTTTCGATGGTCTCACTGAGAGTCACTTCGAGCGTACTAAACTTCATTCAACCGACAGTCAGGCTGCTCACCACGAAGCACCTGCAAGGCGTGTCGTAATGCCATTTCATACAGCCGGTGGTGACCGGCCCACGTGTGACTGGCGATGTGGTCCGTCAGCACGACATTCTCAAGTGCCAGCAGTGGATTATCCGCGTTGATCGGCTCCCGCTCAAAGACATCCAGCCCGGCAGCACTCAGATGGCCGCCACGCAAAGCCTCTGCCAGCGCTGACTCGTCCACAAGCGCTCCGCGTGCCGTGTTGACCAGAATTGATCCAGCCTGCATCTGCTGCAGGGTCTCAGAGTTGATCAGGTGCCGCGTCTCTGCGGTGGCCGGAGCATGCAGCGATACGACATCTGCGGCGGCAAGCAATTCCTGCAGACTGCCAACTCGCTCAATCTGCAATTGTGCAGCGCGGTCTTCCGTGAGGAGTGGGTCGAAGGCCATGACCCGCATCCCTACGGCGCACATTATCCGGGCAACCTCCGCTCCGATCCGCCCAAGACCCACCAGCCCCAGCACCCGGTCACGCAGTTCCATGCCCTTGAGCGAATGAAACTGCGAATGCCACCGCCCGGCTCGCAGATCACGTTCCGCAAACGTAACCGTC
>JALRDR010000051.1 GCA_023262145.1 Planctomycetaceae bacterium
TTTGTGACACCGTGGCAGCACCAGCTATACCACTGGACCCGCATGGCCTGCCGCATGGATGTGCTCAGCCCCAAACCGGGCAATGTCAGCCCCGGCCGGGAATTCTCCGGGGCCACAGTGGCTGATTTTCTGCAGTCTGCAGACGCGATCGCTCCAGTGCTGGCCACAGCACCCGGAAATCCCCTCGGACGCACAATCCTGCTCTCAGCCAAAGCCACGCGGAACGTTGTTGCACACAACACAAACCTCGGCATCATTCTGCTGCTGGCTCCATTGGCCGCCGTCCCGGAAGAGATCAGCCTGCACGATGGCATCTCCGGGATTCTCAACACAACCACGGTCCAGGACGCGGAAAACACCTATGCCGCCATCCGGCTGATGAACCCCGGTGGGCTCGGGACCGCACCAGAACAGGACGTTCATGAAGCGCCATCGATCACTCTGCTGGAGTGCATGCAGCTGGCCGCTGCCCGTGACCAGATCGCCCTTCAGTACCATCAGAGTTTTCGTGGTATTCTTGATCACGGCCTCGCGTGGCTGGCTGCGGCGGCAGAGCAGACGTCGGATCAGCCGCAGCAGATTGTGCTGCTGGCACTGCAGATGCTCCGGCACTGGGGCGACTCCCTCATTGCTCGCAAATGTGATGCAGCAACATCTGATCGTGTTCGCGAAATGGCTGCCGCTGTACTCCGTGCCGGCTGGCCGCATACATCGCAGTCCGTAACGCTGCTGCAGACGCTGGATACGTTCCTGCGGGATGAGCAGCACACGCGCAACCCCGGGACAACCGCTGATCTTGTAGCTGCCACTCTGTTCGCTGCGCAGCGCGAACAGATATTTGTTCCCGGTGCAGAATGGAATGCCGCATTCCCTTGAGCAGCAGGCCACAGCAGTGCAGCAGGCCACAGTGCGCAGCAGGCCACAGTGCGCGACAGGCCACAGTGCGCAGCTGGGACCGCAGCACGGACTGGCTCCGGAAGCAGTCCCGCGGGCGCCACTGGAATGAGCAGTACTGCCGGTTGATTTCCACAGCGGTTACCGGCACTCATCCGTTTCCGTCAGACGTCGGCCTGCCGCTGATGTGATCATCGCAGCATCACAATTCCGCACGAATCCCCCGAAATGCTGGCGGGATGCAGCGGAAATCGGGTCTTGTTGAATTGCAGTACTCCACGGGCACCGACCGCAACATCAGCGGAACATGCTCAAGGTCCGCATGGCCGTGCAGGAGCGTAAACATGAAGATCTTCGACAGTACGCTGCAGGATGGGGAGCGAGCTGCCCCGAACCGCCTTGACCCGGCCCGCAAAGCCAGCATCGCAACCTCGCTGGAAGCGCTCGGCGTCGACGTCATTGATGCCGGATTCCCAGGCGCCTCGCAGCATGATCGTGAGGGGACTCAGGCGATCGCCGCTGCCACCCATGACGTTGAACTCAGCGTTCTGGCCCGACACATTCCGCAGGACATCGAGGCCGCGTGGGAAGCCGTCAGGAAACAGATCGATCGCGTCAGACTGGCAACATGGGTGATGCCCTGTGAACTGCATTCCGGGCACCAGAATGACCCTCACGTTCACCGCCGCATCATGGAGTTGTCCCGGCAGGCTGTCAGTCGTGGACGCAGCCTGTTTCCAATTGTGCAGTACTACCTCGTCTGCAGCGGCGATCGCGACATTGACTTCCTGATCGACCTGGCTCGCGAAGTCGTATATGCCGGTGCCGACTGCGTGACGATCGCCGACAGCATGAGTTCAATGAATCCTGAACAGACAGCAGCGCTCACAAGCGACATCCGAGCGGCACTGCCGGCAGAAGTGGAACTGTCCGTCCGCTGTCATAACAATATGGGACTGGCACTTTCCAACAGCGTGGCAGCAGTGCATGCCGGAGCAGATCAGGTGGAAGTGACTGTGGGCGGAATCGGCGACGCCGGCGGCAACGCCGCACTGGAACAGGTCCTTGCCTATGCGGACTGCTTTGAAAAGCAGAACCCGCGATTCGCGAACAACTGTCAACTGCAACAGCTTCACGAAGTTGCCGCGGAACTTTTTCAGCAGACAAACTCTCAGTATGGCTCCGCACAGCCCCGCATCGCCGCAGACACGAATGCTCCCACCCCCGACATCCGGCATTCGCTGACACAAAGTATTCGGTGCAGCACCCTGAGCCCGAACAGAATCGGCAGGCTGCGGAATTGTGGAGTGGAAAGCTACAGCGGTGTTCCACGAATCTGTAAGTAACCTGCGCCGATCGGCAGCGACAGATCAGCAGTCCCTTGCGATGCCCAACTGACTGCCACGCTGAATTCCGGGCTGGCAGGTAAGATGCTTGCAGACAAGCAGTTGTTTCCGCTGTTGCGGCGGGTGCGGCCGGGGGTACGCCGCCGCCGATTCCGGCACGCAGATGCCCGCAGAAGTTCATCGGGTACGTCCAGCGGTGCCACTTTCTGCACAAGCAGGCTGGCGGCCGCAATGCTATGACCGGCCGCAGACCAACCTGGCAACTTCGCAGGCCCGCTTCATTCGAGCAAAACGCAGAGCCGTAACGCCGTCTCACACCTGATGACTCAGCAACACTGCAGACACCGAAACCACTCGGGCACCGAACTGCAATCCTGATTCGGTCGCCAGCCAACGGCCTCTGGCTACCGATCGGACACATGGGTGGCGCGCAAACTGGTCCATCAGTAATGTCCTCTGCGACAAACATCTGTCGTCATGGCATTCAGCAGCACGCGCTGCAGACGCAGCAGACGCCTCACGCCCAGCAGACGCGCCCGCAGCAGAAGAAGAAAAAGAAGCAGAAGAAGCAGCCT
>JALRDR010000622.1 GCA_023262145.1 Planctomycetaceae bacterium
GCTCAGGTACTGGAACGTGCTGGGAATTCCGGCATGCGGATAAAAACCGGTCGCTGATTCCTGATCGTTCGTTTTGCTGCGCCCGGTGAGCGCCGGCAACCGCAGCGGAATGTACTCGAACGGATCTTCCGGATTCGTAAACTGCCCCTGCAGTTCCTCAAAGACGCCATACCCCCGCGCCGTGTATGGAGAGACCATGATGTAATCGGCCGTCACCAGTTCGGTGAATGGATGATCGTTGCGGACAATGTGTTCGATCAGACGCAGGGGTTCCTGCAGAAGTGCCGTGCGGTACTCGCGTGCCAGCTTGTAGCCGGCCTGCCGTCGTTCATTCTCATCCTCGATGTGGCTCAGATCGTATTTCTGGTACCACAGCCGCGTCTTTTCAAAATGTTCGTACGACAGCACCGTGGCATCAGCATTTCCGTCCAGCCCGAGGGTAAGAAAAATGTCATTGAAGCCTTCCTGCAGTCGCTCATAGAAGGCGGATTCCTGAGTCAGCTGCAGGATGAGTGAACGCAGCTGCTCACGATCGGCCCCGTGAGCGCTGGCCAGTTCCGCTGCAGTGGGCAGGCGGCCAGCCAGGGACAACGCGGCTCGACGCAGCAGTCCGGCACCGGACAGCATCTGCATGTCGGCAAACAGAGAAGCTGAGGCACCCTGTGCTGTGGATTCACTTCCGGAAGCAGCCTGCAGTTCCAGATAGCGTCGCAGCATGGTGTATTCCACGGAATCAGCCGGCAACACTTCGCCGCCACCATGATCCTTGCCGCCGGTCACTTTGGTGAGCACCAGTGAACGCCCGGCAACATCTTCCGCAGACAGCTGGTGCAGCAGCTCCCGATTCTTTCGCATCGTGGCCGATCGTTCCGCGGGCAGGACACGCTGCGGATCCTGCAGGAGCAGACGGCTGTCTTCCGCATCGCCGCCGGAACGATGACAGACCAGACACTTGCGGGACAGCACGGCAGGCCAGAGCAGATCGGAGAACTGATCTGCAGTGACACTGGACACAGTGAGCGGACACGCGGCGACGGGTTCGTCGGCCTGTGCGATCACCGGCATCAGCAACGCGACTGAAACCAGAATCAGAAAGAAGTACGCGGTCGGGGATGACCGCCATCGTGACGCCGGTGACAACATCACAGCGGGTCCTGCAGCAGCAGAAAAAGGTGGGAAGCAGCAGCCATCTGCATGGCGGCTCGTGCGGGCGATCATACTCGGTTGCAGCACCGGATCACAATCACAGTCAGCCCGCATGAGCAGGAACTACCCGGATTTTGCCGCACGCGTGCATTTGTTCAGAGCACCTGACAGAATTCAGAAACGTGGCCCGGAGATCACCTTTGGAAAGATCGCTCCGCAGCCCGCCAGTCCTTCCAACCTTCCTGAATACCGCGGAGTTA
>JALRDR010000064.1 GCA_023262145.1 Planctomycetaceae bacterium
ATACGAAGTTGAAGTCAACAAACCCAAAACAGAAACACAAGCAGAACCTGATCCTAGTTGACGCAGATGGTGTGTTATTAGATTGGGAGTTTGCGTTCTCAATCTGGATGGAAGAGCATGGATTTGTCAAACGTGACGGCTCGCAGTTTGAATACGATATTGGCGTGCGCTACGGTATTGATCGAGAGCAGTCATTCAAACTGATCAAGATGTTCAATGAATCGGCTGCAATTGGATTTTTGCCACCGCTACGTGATGCCATATACTATGTGAAACGTCTGCACGAAGAACACGGTTATGTGTTTCACTGCATCACCAGTTTGAGCACCGATGTCAATGCTGGTAGATTACGTGAAATGAATTTACGTAAATTGTTTGGTCGGACTGCATTTGAAGGTGTTACTTGTTTGGCCACAGGCGCTGCCAAAGATTCAGCCTTGGAGCCTTATGCTGGTTCTGGCTTGTGGTGGGTGGAAGACAAACCTGAAAATGCTGATTTGGGCCATGATCTGGGTTTGCGGAGCATATTAATGGAACACGGGCACAACATGCATCATGAGTGCCCGTATCCGGTGGTTAAAAATTGGCGGGAAATCTACGAAATTATCACCTCCTAAACTGCGTAGAGTTTCAACACTGACCCAATAATGCTGTGGCGTTGCACGTCACGAGTTTGCATTTCGCACACAGCAATTCCCGAAACTGCACTCCGGCATCGCTGCGTGTGAGCAACAAAGACAGGCTTTCCGGAGTCGTTACGAGAACCCGAGGCAGCCGTTCACGCTGACGCTGACGTTCTGCTGCAGGAGTATCTCCCGTGCGACGACCCACCTGCCAGCGAATCCCCAGATCGTGCAGCGGAAACTGCAGGGATGCCGCAGTATCGGCCGCTAACGCTCGCAGCGGAGTAATCCAGAGAATACGGATCGGCCCCTCATCCAGAACCGCAGGATTCTGCTCCGATTCCGCCAGTATCTGCACCACCGGCCCCATCCACACCGCCAGCGTCTTGCCGGTCCCGGTGGTCGAATGCACCAGGCCGCTTTTTCCCTGCAGGTATTCCTTCCACGTCTGCTGCTGATAACGAAAGGCGTTCCAGCCCTGTTTTCGAAACCACTCCCGAACCATACCGACAGCCCGACGTTCGGCCGCCTGTGAATAGCCATGCCCTCGACTCATGGGATGCCTCCCACACACAGCCAATGACCAGAATGAACTGCCTCTACTGCCATCAATCTTCGGCGACTGACGATCCGATCACAGGCTGAATCCTGAATATGCAGCCGCAACTTCCGGCATCCAGTCGGTTCCCGCACAGCCGAAAAATATTGGACGACACTGCTGGCAGTTGTCCTGACCTGGGGAAGACTGCCAGAATTGTGTGCTTGAACAGGACAACACTGCGGGGGTTTCTGGTAAGCTTCTGCCGACCACATTCTGTGGTCGGTTTGCTGAAAAGAAATCACACCAGCGGCCAACGGTACAACCACTGACGGTCGAGGGTATTTCCAGGAATCTTCCGCAGTGGTGTGTTGGCACGCCTGGCAGTGCAGCCTCTGGCAGTGCAGCCTTTGGCAGTGCAGCCATGGCGGCAACGGTGGCTCTGCTCCGGTGGCTGCCCTACCGGTGGCTGCCCTACCGGTGGCTGCCACGCTGCTCGCTGCATTCGGCAATCGGGCGAGGGTAAAGGTAAGGCAATCTCCTGTTGTCGCAATCTTCACTTTGCCCCCAGGGACCTCAGATTTCATCAGATTAACGTTTGATACAATTTCATAGAATATTGCAGGTGTGCCCTGCAGAACATCAGTGCCGGTCCCGCAGCGGTTGCCGCCGCGTTGGCATTATGCCGGCAACAACCCGGTATTATGCTGGCAGACACTGTCACTGTTCGGCATGACTGTTCTCACAATTCGCTTTCTGATCCCACCACTCTCATCTCGTGCATTCGATTTCCAATCACTTTTCATGAAGCAGGCCGGTCGTTGAAGACCTGGTCAGTCGCCAAAGGAACTGCAAGCATGTCTCGTTTTTTCTTCACCAGTGAGTCCGTCAGTCAGGGGCATCCGGACAAGGTTTCCGACCAGGTTTCCGACGGAATTCTGGACGCATTGCTGGCACAGGACCCGATGTCCCGAGTCGCATGTGAGACGATGTGTACCACTGACCTTGTGGTTCTGGCCGGTGAAATCACATCGCAGGCCAAAATTGACTATGTTGATGTGGCACGCCGGGTGATTCGAGATATCGGTTATACATCTGACGACATTGGCTTCAATGCTGACTCCTGTCGGATTTTTGTGGCTCTGCATAGTCAGAGTGGCGACATCGCCATGGGTGTGGACCGCGACGGTGCTGGCGACCAGGGTCTGATGTTCGGTTATGCCTGCAACCAGACCGAAGAACTGATGCCTGTTCCCATCGCCTTTGCTCACCGACTGATCAATCGGCTCACCGACGTACGCAAGGAAGGTGTGGTCGACTGGCTGCGTCCGGACAGCAAGAGTCAGGTCACGGTTGAATACGATGGACGCAAAGCAGTGCGTGTGGATGCCGTTGTCATCTCCACTCAGCATGCTGACACTGTCAGCCAGGAAGAGATTTCCAGGTTCATTAAGGCGGAGGTGATCAACAAGGTCATTCCCGCTGAACTGCTTGATGAAAACACAAAATACCACATCAACCCAACTGGACGATTCGTGGTTGGTGGGCCTCACGGCGACTGCGGTCTGACCGGCCGCAAGATCATCGTTGACACCTACGGTGGCTGGGGCCGCCATGGTGGTGGTGCATTTTCCGGAAAGGATGCCACCAAGGTCGACCGCTCCGCTGCTTACATGGGTCGATACGTGGCCAAGAACATTGTCGCCGCTGGTCTGGCCGAAGAATGTGAAGTGCAGCTGGCATATGCGATCGGTGTTGCCGACCCTGTCAGTGTGCGCGTCGAAACGTTCGGCACCGGCAGCATTGATGATGGCCGCATCGCCGATCTGGTTCGGGAGCACTTCCCACTGACGCCGAAGGGAATCATTGAACACCTGCAGCTGCGTCGCCCGGTCTTCCTGAAAACTGCAGAAGGCGGACACTTCGGACGCAGTGGTGACACCTTTACGTGGGAAGCCACAGACAAAGCAGAAGCTCTGAAAGCTGCTGCCCGCTGATTACTCAACTGCCGCTGGTGGCACCACGGCTGTCCTGGTGCCACCAGCTCACAGTTTCAGATCTGCAGCTGCTGGCTGCAGCTGGCGACGAAAACCTGATGTCGCGATGAGGAGATTTCCCGCAGTCGCATGGATGCACTCTGATGTCGAATTCCTCCGAACGAGATGCGGCAGGCAACAGCCTGCGTCCTGAAGTTCAGCGAATCATCGCCTCCGGGCAGATCAGTGCTGCTCCCCGTGAAGGTCGCCTGCGCTCCTGCTTCGCACTGATTTTTACCAGCTGCCTGCTGCTCTACTGCAGCTTTACACCGCTGCAGCTGGCCCCCGCAGCCTGGCTCGCCCTGACGCCGCTCACCATCTGTGTGCGCCTGCGCTCGCTTCCTCGCGGCACACTCAGAATCTCCTGCCTGCTGGGATTCATCTGGGGAATCTGCACGCTGCAGTGGATGAGACTGGGGCATCCCGCCATGTATGGCGCACTCGCTGCACTCGCTTTCTGGCTGGCGTTGTTTTTTCCCTGCTTTCTGTGGAGCAGTCGGCGGCTGGTTCGAGTCGGATGCCCGGTCTGGCTGGCCGTCCCCCTCACCTGGACTGCTCTGGAATACTGCCGCAGTTTTCTGCTGACCGGGTTTGCATGGTATTTCCTGGGCCACAGCCAGTATCTGTGGCCGGAGATGATTCAGATTGCTGACATCACGGGTGTCTACGGCGTCAGCTTTCTGCTGGCACTTGTGGCGGCCGCGATTGCCTGTCAGATACCTGCAGCTCGGATTCGCAGCTGGCAGCTTTACTGCGACCAGCTTCCCGCCGCCCAGATGCGACGCAGCGCTGTGACAGCCCTCGCCTGCTTCACCGCGGTCTGGGGCTACGGCTGGTTTCGGCTGCAGCAGAGCACAGGAGCAGAACGGGGGCCTGTCATCAGTCTCGTACAGGGCAATTTTAATCCGGAGTTAAAACAGGATCCTGCCCTCGCACTCAGCCGCTATCGCATCCATGATGCTCTGACCGAGTCTGCACGCTCCGCTCAGCCAGACCTGATCGTCTGGCCTGAAACCATGTTTCCCTGGGCAGAACGAAGCGTGGATGACGGTGTCACCGATGACGAGATCCTCGCCCAGCTGCCGCTCCAGCTGCTCCGCGATGCCGGTAGTAATCGCGATCTGCTGGTGCGGCCATTTCGTGACCGCGAAGTGCAGAATGCCCTGACTGCACAGTCACAGTCGCTCGGTTCCGCGCTGATGATTGGACTGGAATCCGTGATTGCCGGAAAGTCAGGAACCCGCGTCTATAATTCCGCCGCGTTCGTCCGACCTGACCTTGGCTACATCGGCCGTTATGACAAGATCCATCGCGTGATCTTCGGGGAATACCTGCCGCTGCGAAATCTGCTTCCCTGGCTGGATCAGTTGTCGCCCTTTGGGGCCGGATTCGGTATTGAAGCCGGCAGTGATGTGCGAGTGTTTGAGTATGGTCGGTGGGCGTTTGCTCCACTGATCTGCTTCGAAGATACAGTCCCGCCACTGATTCGTCGAATGGCTGCTCAACGAACTGAATCCGGTGCAGCTCCCGATGTGCTGGTGAACCTCACCAATGATGCATGGTTTCGCGGCAGCAGTGAGCTGGACCAGCATCTGATCACGGCCTGCTTTCGCTGTGTGGAAAACCGCATTCCGATGGTTCGAGCCGTCAACGGAGGCATCTCATCGTTCATCGACGGCAATGGACGCATCCGGGAGCCGGCGAGCATCCAGAAACTGCAGGAACCCATGGAAGGCATCCTGCCCTCCCTCGAAACCATTGCATCCATGACGGATACGGAAACGGGCCGCTGGCATCGACAGTTTTCCGGCCTGCTGACCGCCGAAGTTCCGCTGGACGAACGAACAGCCGTCTACACCAGCATCGGAGATGTCTTCGCGAGAAGTGTGCTGGCCGCAATAGTGCTCCTGCTACTCATCTCATGCCGAGATCGGCGAACTGTACAAAGTCCACAGGCGGAGCACTGAGACTGGCACACATATCAGGACAAGTCACCCAGGCCGGCTGCACCAATCCTGTCTCTGCGGGGTATCAGGGGCCAGCCAGGCTCAACTGATTCATCACACCCCGCACTCCGGGCTGCAGTCGAATCAGCCCGGCCGCCAGCCGGCGTGTTTCTGCATCCTCCACTTCGCCGGTCAGAATCACCACACCATTGCTCTCCTGCTGCAAGGTTACTCCGGCAAGCTCCGGGCGACGCAGGAGGAATCTCTGCAATGAAACCCGGTTTGCTGCAGCTCTGCCAATGTTGCTCTGCTCCGGCTGCGGAAAGTCGAAACTGACTCGCAAGGCTGACCGAATCGCTCGCGGCGTTCCAGTAGTCGTGGAGCCACCACGGTTTGTTGTCTGTGTATTCTGAACAGCCTGAAACTGACGGTTGGTCCGCCCGCCCTGGCCGCCGGCAGCACTGGTCGCTCCGATAAATGTCTGAGTCTGGTTGCTTCCGACAAACGTCTGCGCAGCAGTGCTGCCACCGGAGGGAACAACCAGGCCCGACAGCCCGCCCCCACCGGCAGCGATACTGCCGCCTGCGGCAGTAGCTCCGGCAGCACCACCCGTGGTGGTTCCGGTGGTGGTTCCGCCAAGCTGAGCCAGACTGACGTCAGCCAGCAGACAAAAGCAGAGCAGAGACGTACTACGCAACAGTGTTGTCTTCATGAACAGGGCTCCCCCTCGGAAGCATTCAGCAGAATTGCCCAACGGTCGTGCAGGAAGTTGAAACCAACGAATGCAGGTCTGTGTTGATGCAGGCAGATACTGAACGAAAAGCCGGCAGGCACCAGCTTCCTTGTGTCACCATCGGCAGTCAGGACCACATTCAATCCGGAAAAACCCCCGTTCCTGGATGAGTGGACCGCAATTCGGCAGTGGCTGCACTGACGATTTCCGCCAATCTTCGAAATGATCCGAAAAATCCGCGCAGTTTACCAGCGATTCCACTGCTGCAGGCACGACACAGCGGGCCAGCGAGTGCAGATCACATCAGGCGATTGTAGCCATTCAGTGCAGCAACGCGATATGCCTCTGCCATGGTCGGATAATTGAATGTCGTATTGATGAAGTACATCAGAGAATTCTGCGGAGCAGGCTGCGCCATGATCGCCTGACCAATATGCACAATCTCGCTGGCGTTCACTCCGAAACAGTGCACCCCCAGAATCTCCAGTGTTTCCCGATGAAACAACAGCTTCAACATTCCGATGGGGCGTCCCATGATCTGTGCGCGTGCCAGATTCTTGAACATGGAGTGGCCTACCTCATAGGGAATACAGGCTTCGGTCAGCTCCTTTTCCGTCCGCCCCACACTGCTGATTTCCGGACTGGTGTAAATCCCGGAGGGAATATCACGCAGACGCAGTTGTTCCGTTTCCCCTTCGGCAAGATGACTGGCCGCGTAGCGTCCCTGAATGTAGGCCGCACTGGCCAGGGCCGGAACTCCAATCACATCACCCACCGCATAAATGTGCTCTTCGCTGGTCTGCAGGTGCTCGTTGACCGGAATCTGACCGCGGTGATTCGGCTGGATGGACGTATTCTGCAGCCCCAGCTGGTCGGTGTTGCCGGTCCTGCCGTTGGCCCAGAGCAGTACGTCGCTCTTGAGCGCTTTGCCGGATTTCAGATGCATCACGACGTGATCGTCATGAGTCTCCAGATGGTCAAAAGTTTCGTCATTGCGAATCCGTATGCCGGTATCACGCATGTGATAGGACAACGCATCACAGATTTCGTCATCAAGGAATTCCAGAACTCGCGGTCGCGTGTTCACCAGATTCAGCTTCACACCCAGATTTCGAAACATGGATGCGTATTCGCAGCCGATTACTCCCGCACCATAGATCGTCATGCTCCGCGGAGTCTCAGGAAGATTCAGAATGGTGTCGCTGTCGAAGACCCGCGGATGAGCAAAATTGATCTCCGGAGGACGATAGGGGCGCGATCCCGTCGCGATCACGATGAATCGCGTCTGCACTATCGTGATGGAACCATCCTCATGCTCCACCTGAACTTCGTGCGGTGAAAGCAAGGACGCCTGACCACCGAAGACCTCAACCTCATTCCGCTCGTAGAACCCTCCGCGCATTCGCACCTGCTGCGAAATGACCGTCTGAGCATTTCGACGAAGATCCTTGAAGCTGACTTCCGGCTGGCCGCTGCGAGGAATCAGAGCGCTGTTGTCCATCAGGCGATAGATGGCTGTTCGCAGCGACTTGGATGGAATCGTTCCCAGATGAGTACACGCGCCGCCAATTTCTGCCATTCGTTCCACGGCACAGACAGTCAGGCCACGCTTGGTCGCTTCCATCGAAGCCCCCTCACCTCCCGGTCCGGTGCCGATGACGACCACGTCAAATTTTCGAGTTGCCTCGTTCTGCATAACCGATTGCTGCCTTCCTGAGGCCACGATATTCATGGCTTCAGTCAACTGTCGATTGAGTGTTCCGGCACTCAATTCCGGCGATCAGGGTTCTGTACTCTCAGACAGGCAGTGACTGCGGCGCTGCCGGTGGAGCAGGGGGGGCCGCAGCACAACCATTAACATCTATCGGCGGTTTGCAGCACTCCGTTCAGTCTGCTCCGCTGATTACTCTCTTACATCACCACACAGGCTTCACCACACCGGCTTCACCACACCGGCTTCACTACACCGGCTTCACCACACGACAAATGCCTGACGCTGCCGTTGGAGATTTCCTGCCGCATGGCCCGACGGGCCGGCAGTCACACCGCGCCCCTCACAGCCGCTCAGGAATCCGCCGCCGTGAACCGGGAGCCACTTGCTGGTGCTGAATGCAACAACCCACAATGCCTCAACAACGCTTCTGCATCCGGTTCGCGACCGCGAAATTCCCGAAAAATCTCCATCGGGTGCCGGCTTCCACCCTGAGCAAGGATGGTGTCCCGAAACTTCCTGCCGACCACCTGCAACGCCGCCTCGTCAGTCTGATCAACCTCCTCGAATGCCCCGTAGGCATCTGCACTCAACAACTCAGCCCACTTGTAACTGTAGTACCCGGCAGCGTAGCCGCCAGCAAAAATATGCTGGAAGGAGCAGAGGAAGCGATTCTCCGGAAGCAGAGGCAGCAGACTTGTAATGGACAGAATTCGACGCTCGGCATCAAACGGCGTCTCCGCACCGCGCGGGTCGTAACTGGAATGCAGCATCAGATCTGTCATTCCCAGTTGCAACTGCCGCAGCATCTGAGTCGCTGCGCGAAAGGTCTTTGCCTGCCGCAGCTTCTGATACAACTCCTCAGGCAGTGTCTCCCCGGTTTCGTAGTGCTTTGCCATCGCCATCAGCGTCGGACGATGCAGACACCAGTACTCCATGAACTGACTCGGCAATTCCACGGCATCCCATTCCACACCATTGATTCCTGCTGCGTCACGATCATCAATCTGTGTGAGCATATGCTGCAGACCATGACCAAATTCATGGAACAGCGTTTCCACCTCACGAAAAGTCATCAGTGAGGGTTTGTCCCCGACCGGTGGGGTACTGTTGCAGACCAGATGCGCCACAGGCAGACGCGTACCCGCTGCAGAAACGGACCGACCGATGCAGTCGTTCATCCACGCACCGCCACGCTTGGTCTGTGGGCGGGAAAATGGGTCCAGGTAGCATCCGGCACACCGCTTCCCATCCTCTGCCAGTACGTCGTAATAACGCACATCACTGTGCCATCGTGGAGCCTGCTCGTCGGCACGCACGAACGACACGCCAAACAGCGTGCGACAAATTCCAAACAGACCATCCAGGACACGATCCAGAGAAAAATACGGGCGCAGCTCTTCCTCGGAAAATGAGAACGTTTTCTCACGCAGACGCTCTGTCCAGAACGCGATGTCCCAGTGCGCCAACGGCCCCTCATGCCCCTGCTCGGCGGCAAATTCCGCCAGCTCTGCGAGTTCCAGTCGAGCAGGCTCGTGGGATGCCTGCAGCAACCGATCAAACATCTGCTGCACCGCCGCCTGATCCTCAGCCATCTTCCGCGACAGACTCAGATCCGCAAAGCAGTCATAACCAAGCAACCCCGCCTTCTGCTTCCGCAGCGAAAGAATCTCCTGCAGTAACGCACTGTTGTCGACGTCCCCGGTACTGGCTCGAGTAATCCACGCTCGATAGACCTGCTCACGCAGTGCTCGGTCCTGACAGTGCTCCATAAACGGCCCGAAACAGGGGTAGTCCAGAGTGATTCGCCACGGTCCACCGTCAGGGTCTGCCTCGGCACCGGTGTTTTCTTCCAGGAGGCTGTAGACGACATCGTTGGCTTCTTCGATGATCAACCGGGCGAACTTTTCTAA
>JALRDR010000735.1 GCA_023262145.1 Planctomycetaceae bacterium
ATGTTTGTGCACGATGGCGCAGGAATCACCTACATTGGCGCCAACGTCGATGACGGTCCCGGATTTCGAGGACCCGCCGAGCACGCGACAAATTTGGGCGAAGCCGGCTTCGCGATAGGGTTGATGATGCTCTGATTTCCCATCGGCCACGGACAGCAGGATATGCTGCGATGGGAACTGCATCCTGTAGCCGTGAAAATCGAACTCCACGGCATCTGGCCGCACTCCTTGCAGGTTCCCTGTCAATTCGGGTGCTGACATCTGACAGGGACCTCGGTGACAGTGCGCCATTCAACAGCGTCCGTTCAGGCAGCTGGCAAGAGCTGACTTCAGGTGTCGGAGTATTTTACGGCCGAGGGATTCAGCGAGGTCTGGAGTTTGTGCGCAGTCTGCGAGGTTGGCGGCCTGCGGTTGTTTATCTGAACAGTATGTTTTCCTTCTGGGGCACAATCTGGCCACTGTTATGGCTGCGTTTTTGCCGGCGAGAGTGTCGTGTGGTACTTGCCCCCAGAGGCATGTTGAAGTCGTCGGCGATGGCATTCCGCCGAACAAAGAAGTCGGCGTTCATTTTGCTCGCGCGGATGTGCGGGTTGTTCAGGGGAGTGGAATTTCACGCAACCTCGGCCGAGGAAGCAGCTGAGATCAGGAAGGAGATCGGAGATGTGCGAATTCATCTTGTGGCAAATGTTCCCCAGACACCGTTGAGATCGCTCGAAGACCGGGAATTTACGGGGCGACTTCGACTTGTTGCGGTTGGTCGAGTGCATCCGATCAAGAATACACACCTGATTTTTGAGATGCTGTCGCATGCGGGCGTCGCCTGTGACTTGTTTATTGTGGGGCCGGAAGAGGATGCTGTGTACTCCGAGGTCTGTCGGCAGGCAGCGCGGGCAGTGCAGGGGCTCGTGAGCACCGTCTTCTGTGGGACGTTGTCGGGCGGTGAACTGGAGCAGATGGTTGGTGGAGCTGATCTGATGATTTCACCGACGAGCGGAGAGAATTTTGGACACGCGATTTTTGAGGCACTGGCATCAGGGACACCAGTGCTGATCAGTGATCGTACGATCTGGCGAGATCTTGCGGCCAGCAATGCCGGCTGGGAATTTGCGACGGACAGGATTCAGGATTTTGCCGGAGCGATCCGATCACTTTCAGAAATGGGCCCGTCGGCTCGACAGACGCTTCGGCAGGGAGCTCTGAATTTCGCCAACAGTTACGTGGCGAAGGCGGGATATGTGGAAGCGTACGGTGAACTGTTTGGCAAATCGTAAGGCGAGTGAGTTGTATGCAACTCCGCTGTTTATGTCGTTAAGAGTTGATTGAGCAGAGGTTGAAAATGCGGATCGTCGGAGTCAATGCTTACCACGGAGATGCGTCAGCGGCTCTGGTTGTGGACGGCAAGCTTGTTGCGGCCGTTGAGGAGGAACGGTTCAATCGAGTCAAGCACTGGGCTGGTTTTCCAACGCAGTCGATCAACTGGTGTCTTGAGCGGGGGGGGATCAGTCCGACGGAGGTTGATCATATTGCCGTCTCGTTCAAACCACGTGCGAATTTCATGCGTCGGTTACGATTTGTTCTGAGTCATCGTCCGCGAATCGGGTCGGTCCTTGACCGGCTGCGGCGTCAGGGACGCACGCTGGGGCTGGAGGATCAGTTTGCCAACGCTGTTGGTTGTAACCGCCGGCAACTGCGGGCGCAGTTCCATCGGATCGAGCATCATCAGACTCATCTTGCAGCTGGTTTCCTGATTTCCCCCTACGACCGCGCGGCTGTGCTGTCAGTGGACGGGATGGGTGATTTTTGCAGCACCACGACAGCAATGGCTGAAGGGAACGGCTGGCAGATGCTGGATCGTGTGTGGTATCCCCACTCGATCGGCTTCCTGTACACGTCGCTCACAATGTACCTCGGCTTCCCGCATTACGGTGATGAGTACAAGGTGATGGGGCTGGCGCCTTATGGCGAGCCGGAATTTGCAGACGTGATTCGCCGCATGATCAGGCCAAAGGGGGATAGGTTTGAGCTGGATCTCAACTATTTTACGCACCACCGCGATGGCATCCGCATGAACTGGAATGATGGATCTCCGGTGGTTCATCCATTTTATTCCGAGCGGCTCATCCGAGAACTGGGACCTGCGCGAACCCCCGATGAGCCGATCACATCCCGTCACGAGAACCTGGCGAAATCGCTGCAGGTGGTGACGGAAGAAATCCTTGAGCATCTGCTGCTGCGGCTCCACGAAAAAACTCGTACGGAAAACCTTTGCCTCACCGGAGGCGTGGCGATGAATTCGGTGGCCAACGGGAAGTTCAGCAGGCGAACACCATTTCGCAACATCTACGTTCCTGCGGGGGCTGCAGACAACGGAACTTCATTTGGGGCTGCATTCTGGGTCTGGAATCATCTGCTGAACAAGCCCAGAACCTTCGTGCAGGACCATGCCTTCTGGGGATGTGAATCAACGGACTCGGAGGCTCTGGAAGCCTGCCTGGCGAGTGGGATTCGAGGTGAGCAAGTGTCTGAGGAGCAGCTGGTTGACAGGGTGAGTGACTATCTCGTGGGAGGACGGGTGGTTGGCTGGTTTCAGGGGCGAATGGAGTTCGGTGCAAGAGCTCTTGGCTGTCGCTCGCTGATCGCTGACCCACGACGTACTGACATGCGTGATATTATTAATCTCAGGATTAAATTTCGCGAGAAATTCAGGCCGTTTGCTCCGAGCATACTTGAGGAGCATGTTGGCGAGTGGTTTGAGGTGAAGGATCCCACGCCGTATATGGAGAAGGTGTTTCCGATCAGGCCGGAAATGCGAGCGCGAATACCGGCGGTTACACATGTTGATGGCAGCGGTCGGCTGCAGACGGTGTCGCGGCGGACGAACCCGCTGTACCACCGCCTGATCAGTCGGTTTTACGAGAAGACCGGGGTACCGATCATTCTGAATACCAGTCTGAATGAGAACGAACCGATTGTGCGAACGCCGAAGGAGGCAATCAACTGTTTTCTGAGAACAGACATGGACGTGCTGGTGATGGGGAATGTCGTGATTGATCGACATTCTTCCGGATTTCCTGAGCATTACCGCAGCAGGATCATGACGGAAGCTGATGAGAGCTGAGTAGTGTCAGGTAGCCAGCCGAATGGTCGGGGCATCCTGAGGAGCGAGTTGAAGAGCCGTTTTTGAGAGAATATGACTGGAAAATGGAAACTCTGATTGTAACCGGCGGGGCTGGCTTTATTGGGAGCTGTTTTGTTCGTCGGGCGGTGGCGCGAGGAGGGGTTCAGATCGTGAATCTCGATAAGCTCACATACGCCGGGAACAGAGATTCGATACCAGTTTCCGGTACTGATCACGTATTTGTGCACGGTGACATTGCAGATCGAGACCTCGTAAGACGGCTGATGCAGGAGTATTCACCGTCAGCAGTGATCAATTTTGCGGCGGAGTCGCACGTGGATCGGAGTATTGACGGGCCGCTCACATTTGTGGAGACAAACGTCGTCGGAACCTGCAGGCTGCTTGAGGAGGTGCGTGGCTGGTATGCATCGGCCACGCCGGATCAACGGGAGCGATTTCGTTTCCTGCATGTGTCTACTGATGAGGTTTATGGCTCACTGGGCAGCGACGGGCTGTTTACGGAGCAGACTCCGTATTCGCCCAACAGTCCTTATTCAGCCAGCAAGGCAGCTTCCGATCACTTTGTGAGGGCGTATCATCACACCTACGGATTGCCGATCCTGATCACCAATTGCTCCAACAATTATGGTCCGTACCAGTTCCCCGAGAAGCTCATACCGTTGATGATCCTGAATGCCATTGAAGGCAGGCCACTGCCGGTCTACGGTGATGGAAGCAATATCCGTGACTGGTTGCACGTGGAGGATCATTGTGCGGCCATTGAACTCGTACTTGCAGAAGGGATCGTCGGCGATTGCTATAACGTCGGTGGGCTGAATGAACACACGAATCTGGAAATTGTGCGGATGATCTGCGAATCGGTTGAACGGATCTGCCCGAATCTTCCCCACGCTCCATTGCAGCAATTGATTCAGTTCGTGAAGGATCGTCCGGGGCATGATCAGCGCTATGCGATCGATGCGGGAAAAATCCAGCAGCAACTGGGCTGGAGTCCTCAGCAGGAC
>JALRDR010000770.1 GCA_023262145.1 Planctomycetaceae bacterium
GCCGCCACCTCCCAACGCGGCCCGCAGGACTCGTAGGCCACGGCGCTGCCGTCACGGACAAAGAGCTTCACGAACTTCTCAAAGGTCTTGGTCGCAATCGTCGTTCCGTTCCAGCTCACCTTCACCTCCTTTCCAGCCACATACAACGGTATCTCGATCGTCTGCCCCTTCTGAAACTTGTCCTGCTTCGAAAAGGCAATCGCCACAATTTCAAATCGTGAGCTGCCGGCTGTGATATCCGTCGATGGTGTTCCACCGATCAGTTTTCCCAGCAACAGGTGATCACACATCTGAACCTGTTCAGCCAGCACCAGCGTTGGTGCATCGCAGAATGGACAGATGGCCGCCTCGGACACGGCGACAGTCAGAAATCCAGCCAGAATAAAGTGGATCCAGCGCATGGCAACTTGCCTTTCAGCAGATAGTTCAGCGACGTAGCTCTATTGCAGAACCCGCGCTCGCTCAATTCGATACAGTCGAGTCAGACTGGTGTCATCAGACTCCGGATCTATTCGAAACACACCTTCCACATCAAATGGCCGATTGGCGATATAGTCGGTGGTTTCTCCCTCATCAAGACTGACAGAAATAATGTCATAAATCTTCGGCTGACGCACGAAACAACAGATCCCGTTGTCCCGGGCCATCGCAAATTCCGTTAATCCAGTCGCCAGAAACGTGGGATACATGTAGCCGCGAATCCGCACCACCGAACCGTCCAGAGCTGCCAGCCAGTCCGGGAAATACGTCGGTGCATCAGGCGGGACCGGTTCCATGTTCAGAATCTTCAGAAGATCAATGTCGTCATAGGTGACTCGCATCGCCTCTGTACCACGTTCCTTCAGAAATCGCTTGCTGGGAATCAGGAGTTCAATCGCTCGTTCTGGGTCTGCCGCAGAAGTCCTGTCCCCCTGATCAATCTGTGGTCTGTCTGCCGGACCAATCAGACCGGACTGCTCAGACCGCACACTGCGAGCACCCTCTGCAGTGTCACCCGATGCAGTGTCACCTCCTGGCACCGGATTGGTCCCGCTTTTTTCAACAGCTTCAGCTGTCAGATCTGCTGCGGTTGAAGGTCCTGCCGCCGGATCTGCAGCTTCTGCCGGATCGAGGTCTGTCTGCATCCCCTCTTCCAAATCCACACCCGGCATTCCCGGGCCGGGAGGAAGCTGCACCGACATCAGCTTCATGCCGCTTGCAGGATCCTCTGATACAGTCATGTTCCTGCTGCCCGGAAGCTCATCGAATTCGACGTAGTCTTCTGAACTGTCTGAACAGCCCGCGCACAACGCCAGCACTGCCGTCAGCAGGAAAGCTGCTAAGCCATGTTCTGAGGTCTGCACAGTCGCGCTCACGGGATTCTCCCACCCAAAACGGGAAACAACATTTCTGCAGCCCTTTGGCCTGCAACCTGCGTCGCTCCCAGGATTCTAACAGCGGCGCTACGGATTGAGTATCCCTCTGTCTCCATTGGCACCAACTGCGACAGCTTCTCTGATTATTGGCAGCAGTCACTGGCCGCAGCAAGCCACCAGCGAGGCACTCAGAAACTGGTCCACGCTTCTTCAATCAACTCTGCGTCCATCGTGTACACTGGAGCATATTCGTAGTCTTCGCCCGCTTGCTCTCCTGCAGCAGGATCCGCCGCCAGCACACCAGCAACAGCCACCTTGCCGATAAATGCCTTTGTGGTGAGCTGGTGGACATATTCTGCCCCCAACTCCCGCTGCTCCTCATCTGAAAGCGTCGTATCGCTCATCCCCGGAGCACGATCCGCCAGTTCCGGTCGCTGGCCTTCCGGATAGGAACGCAAAGTCACCGTAATGAAGTCATGAGATTTGGGCTTGCCGCCAAAACAGCACTCGCCATTGTCCTTGAGCAGAATGAAGCGGGTCAGGCCTTCGGTTGCCTGTGTGGCCCACATGAACCCCTTCAGGTAGACCTTTTCACCCAGCAACGAAGCGACGTCCGGTGGTATCTTTCGCCGTCCCCCAACGTAGATGAACTGCTGATCTGCGATTTCCTTCGGGAAATTCACTCGTCGGTAACCATCGGGGACTTCGTTCGAATAAGCGTAAACCTGCTTCGCGCTGCCCAGACAAAAACTCAGAATCGCCACGGTCAGCCCCAGATACGCAGCCAGCCGGCCCTTTACTTCACCTTCTGAGGCACGAATTCGCGAGACTGCTGCAAATCCCAGAAAGGTGGAGAATGCCGCAACATAAAGCCCGAACAATCCCATGAAACCGGTCAGCGACAACAACCCCATTACCAATGCTGCAGGAGCCCAGGGGGAAACAGGCACATATTCAAAATCGTCGTCGCCGGCGTCCGCCCCCCAGCCAGACATTTCTGCCGACGCTGGACCAGATGAGGATTCAGCAGGGACTGTCTGCGCCTTGCTATCCGACACCTGCCCCTGCAACGACGTGGCAGATTCGATGGATGCAGAAAAATCATTCATCTGCAGGTTCCTTTCAAATCCCGATTCCGCATGAACTGCAGCAGAATTCGGCATGAACGACGACATGCCGCAGCACAACACCCCGGAACTTAACGATCACTCTGGCAATCAAAAGCCAACCGGCAACCGCCAGAAGTGGCTGTCAACTCTTCCTGTTTGACCCGGACAATCCGATCGGGCGGGGAATGCACCGCACTGCCCGACCGGCGTTCTGCGGCATTCTACGACTTTCCCGCTGTTTCTGTGGGATTATCTCATCAAATTCCCGAGGTGAATCAGCCGCAATCTGCTCGCGTGCCGATTACAGAAATTCTCTCTGAGTACATTTCCGAATTCCGGGCGGACCGGGCGGACCGGGCGGCAGACGATTCCTGCACCGACCCCACATTTCCCGTCTCAGCTCACTTCCCTGCATGCCGCTCGGTCAGCGATAATCAGGGCGCACCGGTATTTCTTGTCTGACTGCTGATCCTGTCCTAACGGGTACCGTCATGAATTCCTTCCCGGCAATCTCACGCCGCCGAGCTTTCCTGTCCGTGCTTGCTGCAGCTCCACTGAGCCAATTGCTGCCGGTCGAGGCCGCTGTCGATGAAAAATCACCCTTTCGAATCAGCCGACGGCGAATCCACCAGTCCGTCATGGGATGGTGCTTCAATCCCATGCCGGTCCCGGAACTGATCGATCACTGCGTCGCCATCGGCCTCGAGGGAATTGAGGGAATCGATCGAAAATTCTACCCACTCGCAAAGGAAAAAGGGCTGCAGATCTCACTCGTTGGCAGCCACGGCTTCGCCAGCGGTCCCGTCGATCGAGCGAACCACCAGAACTGCGAACAGGCACTGCGCTCCGCAATCGATGCTGCCGTCAAGGCAGATGCAAAGCGAGTAATCACATTCACCGGAATGCGTGTGCCCGGAATGTCAGATGCCACCGCAGAAAGAAACTGCCTTGATCTCTGGAATCGCGTCATCGACTACGCCGCACAGCACGGAATCACACTCTGCCTCGAACACCTCAACTCGAAAGATGATTCCCATCCCATGAAGGGACACCCAGGATACTTTGGAGATGATGTGGAACGATGTTTTGACCTGGTCCGCCGAATGGACTCCCCAAACTTCAGGCTGCTCTTCGACGTCTACCATGTGCAGATCATGAATGGTGATGTCATCCGCCGCATCCGGCAGAACCATGAACTGATCGGGCATTACCACACAGCCGGAAATCCCGGACGCCGGGAACTCGATCATCTGCAGGAAATCAATTATCCGGCAGTGATGCAGGCTATCCTCGACACCGGCTATGAGGGATTTGTTGCACAGGAATTCATTCCGACATGGGATGATCCGGTACAGTCTCTGCGGCATGCTGCCGAAATCTGTGACATCTGACCATTCTCAGACCGTCACGCACGTTTACTCACGGCATTCACACTTCTCGAAACTCCCCGCTCTCAACAGCTCCAATCAAGGCGATCAC
>JALRDR010000816.1 GCA_023262145.1 Planctomycetaceae bacterium
GGCCCGCCCCAATTGTCGGGCGCTGGTATTGCGACGAACTAGCGACCGAGGAACCGCCCCCGTTCCCTGGTCAGTTGTGGCAGTACGGCGAAGGAAACGCCAAAACGCGCAGCTCCATCGAACACGCAGCGCAGGAGCTGCAGATCTTAACTCACACAATGAGCCCGGGATCGTCGACAGTTTGCCCACGTGCAACGAATGGTTGCCGCATCGGATGCGTGATCCGAGGTGGACTTGCCCACGCATTCCCCGAAATTGACGCAGGAAGGAGACTTCGGAATATGGCATATGAGGCCAGCCCCGAAGCATATCTCCGGCAGCTTGCCGACCAGGTTGTGTCGATCGTCAGCAAAACCGAACGCGCCCACTTGTGGAGAGGAAACGCCGGCAGCGATATCGACATCAGACCAGCCGTCAAATTGGCGAACGCCGCACTCTCCGCGCGAGGACTTCCCCGACAATTATTCTATGATTACACGAAGGAACCGGAGTATCTGCAAGGACGCGCCGGAAATCACTACTTGTGCTTCAGTCGATCGGAGCAGAACGAAGAGCAAGCGCTCGAATTATTACAAGCGGGTGAAATTGTCGCCGTAGTTTTCCATCAGCTGGGTGACTTTGCAAAGCACGCAGCCTATCGCCAACGACTCCCGGAGAGCTGGCATGGATTCGCCGTCCACAATGGCGACGCGTCCGATATTCGAATTCCCGGGTTATTCGACCCACCACGACCGAGCGACGGCAGAGGTTATGTAATCGGCCTTCGGCTCAAAGGAAGCTACCGCCAGAGGGAGGCA
Organism: Planctomycetaceae bacterium; assembly: GCA_023262145.1. GTDB lineage: Bacteria > Planctomycetota > Planctomycetia > Planctomycetales > Planctomycetaceae > SXXK01. The sequence goes on from JALRDR010000816.1 coordinate 798, forward strand.
GCAATCCGCACCGGCTTTTCTGTTGAGGTGAAGCCATGAAGGTCCGATATTTCCTGCGCCGCAGGGTGTACGGCGGAGAGTATCGCCGGCAGTGGTTCGCCTGGGTCCACTTTTCAACCGATGGTCAGAACTGGGACGGAGCGGGCGACCCGTACCCAGTACGCACACCGACAAAGGAAGAAATACGCCAGGCAATCGGCGAACGGCTGAAGATACCGCCAGATTCAATCGAGCTTGAGCTCAAACGCTGAAACGATGAAACGACGACCGCCGGCCAGCAATGTTCGGTGGTTTTTCTTTGCGCCGGATGGCTTCGTCACTCAGTGCATCCGGTCCTGACGATGGCTTCGTCACTCAGTGCATCCAGTCCTGACGATGGCTTCGTCACTCAGTGCATCCGGTCCTGACGATGGCTTCGTCACTCAGTGCATCCGGTCCTGACGATGGCTTCGTCACATCGAACCGACCCGGAAATATACCAGAGCATAGGCGGCTTTTAACCCCCTCCCCCATGTCGAAAAAAAATCAAAACAAAAACTGCGACCTTTTTGCTACGATACAACGAGAAAGGGAGGAGGATTGAGATGGAACAGGAACAGATCGTAGATGCGATGGTGGATCGTGGCAGGCGAGTGATGTCTGAGGCGATGGACTGGGTTCGGAACGAGAGTGGTCGTGAGATATGGGGTATTGTTGCTGCGTTCAGTGGCGGTGATGATTCGATAGTGGCGACGCATTTTACGAACGAGAATTACGAGGGTGTGATTACGTTCAACGCGGACACGATGGTTGGATTGGGTCCGACGCGTCGTCACATTGAGGAGGTGATTGAGCGATATGGTTGGGACGGTCGGATAATTCGAGCTGAGGCGGAGGGACCACCGGGCGAGAGTGGCACAGAGTCGAATCGTTTGCTTCGGGAGCATTGGCGAGAGGGGGGGAGTGCTTATGAGGAGTTTGTATTGAATCATGGATTTGCAGGACCGGCGATGCACGCGAGGATGTATCAGCGGCTGAAGGAGCGATGTTTGAGTCGTCTTCGTCGGGAGATTGCTGCTGGTCGTCGAGGTGGTCGATTGATAGTGGTGAGTGGCATTCGTCACGACGAGTCGGCGATCAGGGCTGGTTACAAGCGGAGTTGGCAGGACCAGTCGTGTCAGGGGGTGACGTGGGTGAATCCATTTTACGAGAGCACTGCGGCTGAGTTTGCGATGTACCGAGACGAGTATGGATTACCGCGGAATCCGGTAAAGGAGCGTTGTGGTATTTCTGGCGAGTGTTGTTGCGGTGCTTTTGGGAGTGCTGACGAGCGGTTGCAGTACAGGGAGATTGATCCTGAGTTTGCTGACTATTTGGATGCGTTGGAGGTTCGTGTGCGTGAGCGATTTCCGTGGGGCTGGGGACAGAGCAGTCCGCAGTGGTGGCGTGATCAGGTTCGTGGTCAGAGGATGATGTTTGAGATGACAGAGTCTGACGAGACATTTCAGCCGATGTGTGTTGGTTGCAACAGCGGGAGGCGTTGAGATGGAAGTCAGTGCGAAGCAGATGGAGTTATTGCGATGTCCGGCGGAGTGGGTTTTATTTGGCGGTGCTGCAGGAGGAGGTAAGAGTTACGCGTTGATGTTGGACATGTTGCGTCACGTTCAGGGTCCGCACGCGAAGAGTCGCTATCGTGGTGCGATATTCCGTGAGACGTTTCCGCAGTTGGACCAGCCTGGTGGATTGCGTGACGTGAGCAAGAGCATTTACGAGCCATTTGGAGCGGTGTTTAATCACACGAGCAATGAGCATCGTTTTCCGAGTGGTGCGAAGATCAGTTTGAACATATTGAACAGTCCGAAGAAGCGGAACGAGTATGTTGGTGCGCAGTTTGACAGTTTGGTGATCGACGAGGCGAATTTATTCAAGCCGGAGGACGTGTTGTTTTTGTGGGGTCGATGCAGGTCTGCGTGTGGGGTGAAGCCGACGTTGCGGATGAGCACGAACCCAGACAGGGACAGTTGGTTATTTGGGATGGTGCATTGGTATTTGGACGAGAACGGTTATCCGGATCCTTTGAAGAGCGGTGTGATTCGTCATTTCCGTCGTGTTGGGAATGAGTTTGAGTGGTTTGAGAGTGAGCAGTACGGTGATGACGGGAAGCGATTGACGAACAGTTTTGCTTTTATTCCGAGCAAGTTGACTGACAACACGTTTTTGATGAGGAGCGACCCGAGTTACGGTGACCGGTTGATGCAATTATCGGATTCGGAGCGAGAGCGTTATTTGGGAGGTTGTTGGTTTGAGAGCAGTGTGAGTGGTACGGAGTGGGATCGGTCGTATTTTCGTGATTTGTTGATTGAGTGGGACGAGTGGCCGAGGCCGCGTCATGAGGACGACAGCATTCGGATGTTTGCGGTGGATCCGAGCAAGGGGAAGAGTGAGAAGGAGGGAGACTACAGTGCGATTTGTTGTTTGATGCAGTATGGGGACTTGAAGTATGTGAGTGCGGATTTGGCTCGTCGTCCTCCTGGTGAGATTGTGGAGGCGTTGTTTGAGTTTTGTCAGAAGGACATTCATCGGATTACACCTCGGGACTTGATTGGGATTGAGTCGGTTGCATTTCAGGAGGTGATGAAGGATTTGATTTACCGTTATGCGGCGGATCATCCGGAGTATGCGTTGAGTCAGTATTTTCAGCGTGGCGGTCGTTTGATTGGTGTGAAGGACATGTTGAAGAAGGAGATGAGGATCAGGAGGCTGGACGGTCCGATTCGTGGGAGGCGATTTCGGTTTTTGAACAATCCGGGGACGAGTTTGTTATTGAGTCAGTTGCGTCAGTTTGATGGTCGTGGTGGCAAGGGGAAGCATGACGACGGTCCTGACGCGTTAGCGATGTGTCAGCGGATGCCGATTTATTTGGAGGAGTTTTTGGACAGTGAGCGGAAGGGCGTGTGAGGGAATGAAACCGTACTACCAAGACGACCAGACGACGATCTACAACGGCGACTGCCGGGAGATCCTGCAGGGACTACCCGATGACAGCGTTGATGCTGTGGTGACTGATTCACCATACGGGCTGGCGTTCATGGGCAAGCGCTGGGACTACGACGTTCCGGGCGTTGAGGTGTGGGCTGAGTGTCTTCGAGTACTGAAACCCGGCGGGCATCTGCTGGCATTTGCTGGCACAAGGACGCAACACAGAATGGCGGTGCGGATTGAGGATGCAGGATTTGAAATCCGGGACATGATCGCTTGGGTGTACGGCAGCGGTTTTCCGAAAAGTCTGGACGTGTCGAAGGCGATTGACAAGGCGGCGGGGGCTGAGCGGGAGGTGGTTGGCGTGGCAGATGTTGGCCCTGACATGCGCGGGCGCAATTTTGAGAATGCGACGGGTCGCATGGTGGCAAACATCACAGCCCCCGCAACCGAATCTGCCAAGCAGTGGAGCGGCTGGGGCACAGCGTTAAAACCAGCCCTTGAGCCGATCACAGTGGCACGCAAGCCACTATGCGGAACCGTGGCGGAAAACGTCCTGCAGTACGGCACTGGCGGTATCAATGTGGATGCTTAGCTGTACCGTTTGAAAGCGCGTAAGTGTCGTAAGTCCAATGAACGTTATTGGCAGTACATTTCTCATTGGTGATAGGCAAAGAAGCTGCGCCAGAAACTAAAGTAATCTTGTTCTTTTGTTCAGCGACTTCCATTACGGCCAAAGCAA
>JALRDR010000837.1 GCA_023262145.1 Planctomycetaceae bacterium
ATTGATCCGCCCGCAGGCTGGACAATGCCGCTCGCGGAGAATGAAGCCCGGTGTGGTCCGTGTGTGCTGCACTCGTGTCAGCACTTCTCCGCAGTGCTGGCATGGCAGACCCCCTGGCAGTTGAAAAACACGATCAGCCACGGACGCCCCCAGGTAGTGCAAAGGTCCGCCGCTGCTTACTCCCTGTCCGCTCATTCGCCACCCCCACGCCGCAGATGCTTGCGGCCACATTGCACCCGACAAAACAGTCCCACCAGTCGTTATCCCGTCCCGGCAGTAACTCCCACGCTACGCCCGTCGCTCCGTCGTAACTGACGGCCTTCGGTGTTTCTGCCGTCATATGCTCAACCAGCAATCGGTTGGCCCGCTCATCGCTTCCCGGCAACAATACTGCCGACGGTGCCCCCACGGTCGTCAGCAGTCTTCGTGCCGCATGGCTCTTCCAGATGTTTGTGTCGTACTGCACATGATGGATTCCCTCTGTCCGTTTTTCCAGCCAATACGCCCCGTTTTGTCGGTCCCTATGCTGATCTCCCCACAGGTGGACCGGTTTGCGTCCCGGTCGCGGCGCAAAACCCTTCGACGGCCTAATTCGGCTTCGATTGGCCGATGCAGACACCTGCGATTCAATGCGGGGCTTCTGCCCACCGTCTGACCAGTCTTTCAGAATCAAATCGAGTTCCGGGAAGCGTTCAATCAGATCGCGTTCCAGTTCGTTGTGAGCATGGGCGAACGCCTCTTCCCATGAGGCCCCCGGCTTCTCCTGGGAGATCCTGCGGACCAGATCCGACTTGTAAAAGATCGGCCTGCCCTGATCCGGCCACGTCCCATAGTCCACAATCACACCGCTGAAGTCTCGTTCCCACGCACACACCATCCACCACAAAACCTGATCGCTACTGTCGATGAAGGCTGTCACGTGGCTTGCTGTTTGTGGAATCCTGCCGCGTTCGTGTTGTGATAGTCTACTGAGAATGCTGGTTGTCTCCAGCCGCATCCCGCTGCTGTTGACCGGTGCAGTGCCTTCCTGTTGAATCTCACGCCTGAAGAATTCCGGGTCCAATGCTCGCACGGTCATCATCGACTGAAGCGCGGTCAACTCGTCTGGCAGCTTATCGAGTTCCCACGCTACCTCCCCGCCGGCGTCCATGTCGGCTTTGTTCTGGCGATAGAATTCCTGTGCCTGTTGTTTTCCCTCTTCCGGTGTCGCACCT
>JALRDR010000861.1 GCA_023262145.1 Planctomycetaceae bacterium
TCGTCAGAGTGCCCTGACTGAGTCCCGCCGTAGTGTCTCACCATTCGTGCTCCGTTTGTGCCAAATTGAAAGATCTCAGGGAATGCCAAAGGAAGAAGCAATTCAGGTTGAGGGGAGTGTGGTTGAAGCACTCGCCAACACTCAGTTTCGAGTTGAACTGGAAAATGGTCATCAGGTGATGGCTCACGTTGCCGGAAAGATGCGTAAGCACTTTATTCGTATTGTCCCCGGTGATCGTGTCGTGGTGGAAGTGTCCCCATACGATCTGAAGCGCGGGCGAATCGTATATCGCGAACGCTGACAGCGGCTGTCAATTTCCGTGCAGTCCTTCGGACAGGATCCCCGATCAGATGACAGGTGAATCCTCGCTGCCTTTCGTGCAGTTGTTCACAGACGGCGCATGCAGCGGAAATCCGGGGCCCGGCGGCTGGGGTTGCATTCTTCGTCACCCGGCATCCGGCAGCGAAAGTGAATTCAGCGGTGGCGAGGCGGAGACCACCAATAATCGCATGGAAATGCGGGCCGTGATTGAGGGCCTGCGTCGGCTCAAACGCCGCTCAGAAGTGGAAGTGGTCACAGACAGCACGTATGTGGCCAAGGGCTGCACGGAATGGCTGCCCGGCTGGAAGCGGAATGGCTGGCGGCGCCGCAACGGGCGGCAGTGGGTGGCGATTGCAAATCAGGAATTGTGGCAGGAACTGGATGAACTCCTGCAGAGACATTCCATCAGAATGACAGTCGTTCGTGGGCATGCCGGTCATCCGGAGAACGAACGTTGTGATGAACTGGCCGTCGCAGCCGCTGCGCTCATTCGCCACGGCGAGTGATTCTCAACGGGTTTCAATTACTGGTGGCTGCATTTCGGAGTTCAGCAAACCCCACTGATCGGACTGTGATTTCGAGGTACTGATCGGCGGTAGATTCGCGAATCCTGCCCTGCTCTGCTCGGCGTTGCGTTTTTTCCTTAGCGACCGGCAAACAGGCCGAACAGGCCATTGCGTTTGCGGCCAGTGTCTTCGGTCGCAGCCGTCGGGTCGGCGGGTTCATCGAAACGCGTTACCATTTCGTTCATGCTGCGAGCAATTCGGGATCGCGGGGCAAACTGTGGCAGTGGGATACCGTTATTGCGGCAGCCAATCATCACGGCGTAATCATTGGGCAGCTGCCAGAAAACGCTTTGTCCGATAGCGTCGAGCGCTTTTTGCAGGCTGATATCAGATTCATCGAGTCCGACACGATTGACGATGATATCGACCTTGCCACGAATTGCCGGAAACTGATCCAGCAGCTGCATGGTGCGGATCACGTTGCGCAGACAGGAAAGATCGAGTTGTGTCACCAGCAGGATACGATCAGAAACTTCCATGACAGCGAGATCGAGTCGACTGAAGCTTTTGCTGACATCGACGAAGAGGTGAGTGAACGTTGCCTTCAGCAGCGCGAGAATACGTCGCAGATCGTCCGGGCGGACGATGACATCCTGTTCCAGCTCTACTGGGCGTGGCAGCAGATAGGCACCGGAGTCGTGTCGGGTGAGCGAACGTTTCAGCAGTCCGTAATCGAGTCGAGTGATGTTTTCGGCGATATCCCGAATGGAGTGTTCCGGGATGATATCCAGCCACACATCGGCATCACCGAGTGCGAAATCAAGGTCGATGATGACGGGTGTATTCTGCGGATTGGTTGCCAGGGACGCAGCTGCATTGACTGCGATTGCCGTACAGCCGACACCGCCGCCGACCCCCACGACCGTAATGATCTTGCCTCCACGGGAACCGACCTCGCCACTGTTTCCGCGGACAGTTATTCGCAGTCGATCAAGAGCGGCAACAAAATCATCCAGCTGCAAAGGCAGGTTCAGGAATTCTCTGGCACCGTTCCGCATGGCCTGCAGGATCAGGCTGCCTTCCTGTGAAGTACTGATGACCAGAATGGCACAGTTGATCTGTGACTGGGCGATTTCGGAGACAAGTTGCAGAGCTTTCTGTGGGTTTGAGTCGAGATTGACGAGGGCAATATCGGGCAGGGTCTGTCGCGCCACATCAATAAAGAACTCGTAGCGCGAACATTCTGCCTCAAGCCATACGGTATCGACACCCAGCAGCATGGATTTGATGGCGTTTCGAGACTGTTCGTCCGGATCTACAGTTGCAAGTCTGAGGACGCTCTTCATGGCAATGTCTCGGCGAGAGTGCTTACGGTGATCTTGATTGAAGGTTCTGGGAGAAACTCTGGCTGACTACCGGAACTGAGGTCCGCGGAATTCGTTCGGTGCGTCGTTGCGTGATGGAAGCTGTGGAATTATCAGTTCTGAATAGTCTGTCTGCTGGATTTCAGCAGCAGACTGTGCCGTAGATGGCTCGATCAGCGGCTCTGCTGCCAGCGGACTGCTGGAGTAGACACCGGGTGTTCTTCGAGCGGATGCACAGGCCACACCAGCTCGGCAGCTGGGGCAGGTCGGATCAGAGCAGCGAGGAATTCCCATGCCGGCTCCGCCATTGATTGCCGGGGACATCCCGTATTTGGGGACTTCCAGCAGTCCATGGAAGTAGAGCTCGGTATCGACCGGGATATCAGATGACTGGCCTGGTCCTGGTCCTGGCAGTCGGCTGGGGTGCTCTGCTGAGACAAGCTCCGGCGTGATGAGGATGATGAGTTCCGTTTCGGCTTCAGTGGTCTGTTTCCGACTGAAGGCTGCTCCGATCCACGGTAGTTCCCCGAAGAAGGGGATCTTCTGAGCAGTGCCGAAAGATCGCTTGGAAACCAGTCCGGCAATGATCAGTGCCTCACCAAAGTTCATTTCGACCTGAGTGTTGGCGCTGTTTGTTCGAAATGAAGTGGTCGGAGCACCATTGATCACGACAACATTGGAGAAGTCCTGATCGCTGATTTTGGTCTCCACTTCCAGTCGTACGCGCCCGTTGCCGAGAATAAATGGCACTGCATTCAGCTGAATCCCGAATTCACGATACTGGACACCGCTGGTACCCAGTCCGCCGGCTACGGGAATCGGTGTTTCTCCACCGCTCAGAAAGTTGGCTGGTCGTCCGTTGTGCACGGTCAGCATTGGCGTTGCGTGGGTACGGAAGATGCCTTCGTCCTGCATCGCCTGAATAAAGCTCTGAAACGAACTGTCCTGGCGAGTCAGGCCGAATGTCAGCGATGTATTGTCAAGATTGGTGACCGATAAGTTTGCTCCGGAGGCACCGATCGAGAGTCCGGAGATTGGTGTAATCGGACCCGGTGTGGAGGTGAGGTAATTCTCGGGTCGTGTCAGGGCGAAGTTCATTCCCAGCCGGCGAAGCTTGGATCGCTGCACTTCAAGCACGGTGCACTTGAGCATGATCTGCTGCACCCCCCCCGCCTGCATATGGTTGAGTACCTGCCCGGAATAGAACTCCTCAGCAATCTCCTGAATCTGATTGACGTTCTCAGGACGTGTGACCCAGCCATCGAGTCGGACAGAGTTGTCTCCGAGCTTCTCGACATTGATGGAGTCGTCCGGGAAGATGCGTCGCAGGTAGGACTGCAGATGTCTGACATCGCCGCGAATCAGCACATCCAGTTTTGCCTGCTGACCATTTTCGTCAATCAGAGTGACTGTTGTGAAGCCGGGTTCGATCGCGAACAGTTCAATTGACTGAGCACTGACGCCGCGCACCGAAAGCACATCAGAGTCGAAGTCCTTTACCTTGAGGATGCGGGCGGAATGTTCGACAAGGAGCGTCGTACCCTCGATCATGTCGACTTCATTGAGTTCACCCTGAACTTTGTAAGTCGGCAGAGAGGTACCATCATCCGCTGTTGCGATGGATCTGATGCCAGGCAGCAGCGTCGCTGCCAGCAATACTGCAGTAATTCTTACGAAGGCTCGCATCCCTGCACCCCTCGATCAGCTGCTGCAATTCCGCAGCAACTCAGATCGTCCTGATAATATTCCGAAACTGAACCAGCCCGCCGAACCGCAGACGGCCGGGCGGGATGATTCGAATCCGCATTCAATCCATTGTTATGAGCATCCCTCGCGTTCACGAAGGATCAGTTGACAGCAATTTCCAGAGGCACTTTTTCCTTTACGACGTTGACACCGTCGTAAATCTCCATCACCCAGCCTTCTTCTTCTTCCTCTGGCTCTGCAGTCTGTCCCTGTACATCCGATTCTTCTTCTGCCGCAGCCGCCCGAGCCGCTGCTTCCGCCTCAGCAGCCTCAATGGCCGCCAGGGCTCGCTCCGCGTCCAGCATTTCAGGAGTCATTTGTGGTCCGTTTCGTCGATCCGTGGGACGATACCCGGTTTCCTGATAATCCTCCGAGCCTTCCCCACGGGCGACCGAAGGAGCATTCAGATTGTTCTTTACGAACCCACTCTGCAGATACTCGAGAGAAATCGCACACTGGACTTCCTCGTCATCTGAGCTGCCAGGCTTTCTCATCACTGTCGATAGTTTCCCGCAGTTCTTGGCGTGCGTTACTGCCTTGGCCTGATCCGGCTTCACAACCAGAGTGATGTTCTTTGCAATTGAGTATTCCGTTGTTTCTTTTCCATAGGTGGAATTGTCGACGGCAAACACCTCGGCAAATTCCAGCACTGAGATTGTCTTCTTGATCCGATGATCTTCAGGATCATCGTAGGTCAACAACAAATCGATCAGATTCCCCGGCTCCAGCATACCACTGTGGGTCGTCGTCGCATCGACCGGAATCGTCACAGCTGCCATACCGGCGGGAACACGGGCGATCACACCGAATTGTCCTTTGTCTCCAAGTCGTGCCAGTCGGAGCCATTCCTTTGCTGCGGCTGGACTTTTCAATGCACGATCCTTGACCTGATCAAGGCTGGTGATTGCGTCTTCCGGACACAGCTCAATCGGCACCTGCAGGAAATAAGTGTTCGAATCATCAATTGGCACGCCGGCATCAATCTCATACCGAGCGGCAAGGATCTCGACCACTTCTCCCTTTGGCTCCCCCTTCCTGTTGAGAACCTGTTTCACCCCAAACATCGAAACCAGCCCGCAGGAAACTGCGACGGCCAGCAAAATGAGACTCTGTGGTTTCATCTCGATACCGATCTGACCGCCCATCTTTTCGTTACAGATGGTACAGTCCCTCTGAACTGTAAAATCGGCATCCGGTCTTCCATGCTTAAC
>JALRDR010000892.1 GCA_023262145.1 Planctomycetaceae bacterium
CTGAACCTTTTGGGAAGTGAATGCCCGCGAGGTTTTTAAGCATTTGTAATTCATCCATTGCTTAATACTCCCTTTTTCTTAAGCTGAAATGATAGCGATTTCACTTGCTGCGCAAGTGTTCATTGCTGTAAATGATGTTTCGATGTAGCCAGATACGGTTGCACCAGCGGCGGCAAATTTAACACTGCCATCGGTTACCGATGCAAAGCATTTATTACCAGCAGTCGCGCCACCTGTTGATGGGCATTTTACATAAAAAGAGCCGGTTTTATAGGCTACTACGTTTTGGCCTGCTGGAATGGTTGAACCATACCATGTATCAGTTGTGTAAGATGTGCCTGTTGGCTGTGTAATAATCAAGCCTTGTTGTGATCTAACAACGAAACCGTCAGGCGCTGCACTGCCTGTTTGCACATTGCTTAATTGATTGCCGCCTGCGGTGGTAATCCACGCAAAGCCGCCAATTACAACACCGCCAGAAGCCGCAACGAAAGCGTTAGTAGCTGCTGCGCCCGCTGTAGTAATACCGCCAGCTTGACCAAATGGGGGGATCAACTGGATTGCTGATGCAATCGAAGCTCCTCGGTTGAGCAGGTTTGAGACGACCATTGCTCCGTTGCTGGCGACGCACTGTCTGGAGTGTCATGACGCGTCCATTCGACGTGGCGGGCTGGATCTTTCCAGTGAGGCGGCATTTCAGAAGGGTGGCGAGAGTGGCGCCTTGATTGCCGACGGATCAGTGGACAACAGTCGGCTCTGGCAGCGCGTGGAATCCGATGAGATGCCGCACGACCGTGCTCCACTTTCCAGCAGAGAGAAGGAACAACTGCAGCAGTGGATTGCAGCCGGCGCGAAGTGGTCGTTGCCGGACATCGATCCGGTGCTGTACGTGCATGGGACAGCAGACCCGCAGTTGTGGGTGCAGAGGCTGACTGTGGATGAATACATTGAAACGGTGCGTTCTGCGGTCGGTGTGGACATTGCTCAGGAAGCACGCGAACTGCTGCCTGCGGATGTGCGAGCCGACGGCTTCAGCAATACAGCGTACAGCCTGAGTGTTGACTTCAAGCATGTGGAAGCGTGGAGTCGACTGGCAGAACTCATCGCTGATCGAATGGACATCCTCGGGTTCGCCTCGCGATTTTCGAATCAGCGGAATCTGAGCACCGATGCGACGATGCGAAAACAGGTGCGGGCGATGGGAGAATGGCTTCTGCGGGGGCCGCTTGACGATCAGGAAGAGGTCAGCTTCAGCGGGATTGCCACGACAGTTGCCAGTGCCGGGGGCGATTATGAGGAGGCTGTGCGTTACACGGTGGAAGCAATGCTGCAGTCACCGCGATTCGTGTATCGGATTGAGCGGCAGCGTGGCGACGGGGATCCTCGTCCGCCGGACCCGTGGGAACTGGCTTCGCGTCTGAGTTATATCATCTGGGGGGGACCACCGGATGAGGTTCTGATGCAGGCTGCCGGGAACGGAGAACTTGCCACAGCCGAACAGATTTCCGGTCAGGTGGACCGTATGTTGCAGGATCCGCGTGCGGAAACAAAATCGCTGCTGTTTATCAGCGAATGGCTGAATCTGAATCGGCTGTCCAGTATGCGTCCGGCGGCAGAGAAGTTTCCGGGCTGGCGACCTGAACTGGCGGCGGACATGCAGGAAGAGACGCGGCGATTTTTTCGGGATCTGGTGTGGCAGCAGAAGCGACCTCTGCGAGATCTGCTCAATGCTCAGTTCACCTGGCTCACGCCACAGCTGGCGAGGCATTATGGTCTTGAGCCGAAGGGCGATGGCTGGGAGCGGTACGAACTGCAGGACGTCGCTGCTCGCGGTGGCCTGCTCACGCATGGAAGTGTGCTGACGCTCGGCGGTGACGATGCGTCCATGGTGACCAGAGGTCTGTTTGTACTGCACGATTTATTGCGGGGCACCATCAACGCTCCACCGCCCTGCGTCAATACGACTGCCCCGCCGCTTCGCGCCGGACTGACACAGCGAGCCATTGCCGAGACGCGGATTGCTGATCAGAAGTGCGGTGTCTGTCATTCGCGGTTTGAGCCGCTGGCTTTCGGGCTGGAGAAATTCAATGGCGTCGGCGCTCATGCAGATGCGGATCGATTTGGAAATCCGCTGCGTGAAGACGGAGAATTGCTGTTTCCGGGGACTGCTGAACCAGTGCAGTTCGATAACTCCGGGCAGTTGATGCAGTTGCTGGCAGAGAGTGACCGGGTGCAGCAGAGTCTGACCTGGAAACTGACCCAGTTTTGTCTGGGTCGACCACTGGGAGCGATGGAAGCTCGTCAGGTTCAGGCAATTCATGCAGCAGGGACGCAGGCCGGCGGGACGTGGCAGGCAATGGTCAAGGCAATTGTCATGAGCGAACTTGTGCAGTTGTGTCGTACTGAGGTGGTTGAGTAGTCTATGAACAGTCCGGTGGCGAATTTCGCCGGGAAAGCTGGCCGGACAGACGATCGCCTGCAGAAGTCGTGATCAGGTGTGCTGCCGATGTGCAGTCAAATCAAAAAAAGGGCCGATGCGAAACAGGCAGCGGCTGGTGTTTTTGCTGCAGGAGAGGAACGACCATGGTGGAGCAGATTTCACGACGAACGGTGATCCGTGGTCTGGGCGGGATTACGATTGGTCTGCCGTTGCTGGAGGAAATGCTGCCGGCGGCAATGCCTGGTGCTCAGGAAGTCCCGGTTCGCGCATTCAACTTGTTCTTCGGACTGGGGATTCCGGCGCCGCTGCAGCAGGAAGGCTTCGATGGAGTTCTCGAACCGCTCCGGCCGCTGGCCGACAAGCTTTTGATCATGCGTGGTGTCGACCACACTCGGGCGGACGAAAAGGGTGCAAATGCTCATTACGACGGAGCGGCCGCGGCATTCACCGCAGAGCCGCCTCAGGGAGAAGCGCGATCCGGTGGTGGCTCCATCGACCAGCTGATTCGCCGGGCCACGCACCCGGACGGACTGCCGCCGGGGATGGTGCCCACATTGATTGGCGGAACATTTTTTCGCCGCAGTCGAGTCTGCCGGTATGTGCACAGTTACAACCCGGATGGCACTGTTGCCGCGACAATGCAGGAACGACCGCGGGATTTGTTTGAACGTGTGTTTGGAACGCTGGATATCGCGGGTGATGGCGACCTCACCAGGCGACGTCTGAAACGCAGCGTGCTGGATTCTGTGGTGGATCAGTACCGCTTTTATACCGGCGGACGTTCGCCGCTCGGATCCAGTTCGCGGGGGCGTGTGGCGGAGCATCTGGATCGCATTCGTGAATTTGAGCAGCGTGCTTTTGCCCTGCAGCGGACCAGTGACGGCGCCCCGGACGCTCCGCCGCGTTCCGAGCTGCTGCATGGCGGTGCGGCGGATCCCGGTGGCATGGGAATTGACATCACTGTGGAAGAGCTGACAAATGAGTGGCGGCTGATGGCCGATCTGTACGCCATGGCGGTGAAGATGGACCGCGTGCGATTCGGGTCACTGACTTTTCTTGCGGCGGGCGAACGTATTCGCCTGAAAGGGGATTACAAGTACGACGGTCAGCACATCTTCACGTTTGATGACGCCGGGCAACAGAATGCCAGCGGGGACAAGGGTTGCAGTCATGAATGGTGGCACAAGTTCGATGAGAACAAAAAGAATGAGCAGTTGCGGGCGCACGCTCACCTGAAGATGCGGGAACTCGCCTGGTTTCTCAGTCGCCTGGATGGACCGGATGCACAGGAAGCCAACGGACGCAGCATCCTGCAGAATTCTCTGATCACGATCTCGACAGAATCCGGCGACGGACGCCACAACGATGTCAAACGGGAGCTGACCGGCGTTTTTCATGCGGTCAGCGGAGCGAACGGGCGATTCAAGACGGGGCAGATTCAGGATGTCGGTGCCGAAGGGATGGACGTCTACAATACACTCCTGGGGGCCATGGGCGTTCAGAATCGTCTGGGGCCGGTCGACCGTGAATTCCGTCCGACGGAGGCCATTCTGGCCTGATGTGTGATCTCCCGCGTCCTGCAACCGCTCCTTCCATCGCCCTGCTCTGTCTGTGCGTCATTGTGCCGCTTGCAGTGCCCGGTTCGTTGCGGGCGGATGACTCCGCAGCCAATGCCGTTGCCACCGGACCGCAAGTCTCACAGGCGACGGCACGGGCGACGACTGCGGCTCCTCCCAACGTGCTGCTCATCGTCGCCGACGATCTGGGCTGGGGAGATCCGGGTTGTTACGGCAATCCGCTGATTGATACACCGGTGATCGATTCACTGGCTGCTGATGGAGTTCGGTTGACTGCCTGCTATGCGGCCTCCCCGTTGTGTGCCCCTTCTCGAGCAGCGCTGCTCACGGGCCGTTTCAATCATCGCAGCGGGGCTGTGGATGTGCCGTCCAATCGCGGGCTGGATCGGATTGTCCTGACGCAGCAGACGCTGGGCAATCTGTTTCAGGCAGCGGGCTGGCAGACGTCACTGATCGGGAAATGGCACAATGGTGCCTATTGCCGCGACTATCTTCCACACACCCGCGGTTTTGATCAGTTCATCGGTTTCGCCAACGGTGGACAGGACTACTGGAAGTGGAATCTGCAGCAGAACGACGAGGTGTTGCCGGCAGACGGACGCTACCTGAGCGATGTGCTGAACGACGCTGCCTGTGAGCAGATTCGCGCTGCCGGCAGCAAGCCGTTCATGATTGCACTGATGCACCATGCTCCACACAGTCCGCTGCAGGCACCGGATGATCTGATTCGCAAGTATCGCGAGCGACTGGGACCGGACGGGAAGGAAGCGGTGGCGGTCATCTATGCCATGATTGAAGCGATGGATCGTGGAATTGGACGAGTGCTGCAGACGCTCACCGAAACCGGAAACGCCGACAATACGATTGTGGTATTCACCAGCGACAACGGACCGTTCCTGGGACGTGACTCCGAGCGCGGGCCGCAGGATCGGTTCAACGGACCCTGGTCCGGGCAGAAACAGGACGTGCGCGAAGGGGGAATTCGGGTTCCCGGGATTGTCCGCTGGCCCGGTAGGATTCCGGCCGGCAGCGTGTCATCTGTTCCGCTGCACGGCTGTGACTGGCTGCCAACGCTGCTGGCAGCGTGTCAGCTGGACAGCTCAGCGGTCGATCCTTTTGACGGGCGGAATATGCTGGCAGCCCTGCGCGGGACGGCGGCAGACCAGCCTCGGCCGCTCTTCTTTCAGCGGAACCGATACTTTCCGGAAGCGTACACGAATGCCGCAGTGA
>JALRDR010000897.1 GCA_023262145.1 Planctomycetaceae bacterium
GAATGTGGAGCCACGTGCTGTAAGCACCCGTCGCACGAATTCATCAAAAGGAACATTCTGAGCAAACTGGGAGCGGATCCAGCGAGTCATTCCCACCGCTCCTTCAGGCGAAATCACATCCTTGTCCACTCGCAGCAGATCCGCCCATCGCTGCGACCAGAATGTCGCATATTCCGGCCGTTGCAGCAGACTGCGCACCAGCTGCTCCCGTCGATCCGGTCGGGGATCCGACAGAAACGTTCGCGCTTCTTCGGTCGTCGGCAACGTACCCGTGACATCCAGGCTGACCCGCCGCAGAAAGGTTGCATCATCGGCAGGCTGTCCAGGAGGGATCCCCAGCAACTGCAGGCGATCCCAGACCAGTCCATCAATAAAGTTGTTTTCAGCAGGCCGCTCGAACGACTCTTGTTGCTGAGGACGGATCACGCGACTGGTGGTGACATGACCTGCATAACGAACCAGGATTGCCGCCTCCCCCGGAACCTCCGCTGCAGCAACGCGGCCGGATGTTTCCACAGCAGCGACATCATCCTGGTTGGATGCAAATTCTGATTCGGCTGTGACCGGTCGCAGGCTGCCGTCACGCAGCTCCGCCACAACACGCAACTGCCGTTCAGCGCCATCGGTTAGTACCATCTGCTCCGGCTGCACATGCAGACGCACAACTTCATCCTGCCTGGCAGTGTCAAGCTGCATCCCTTCCTGAATCCAGCGTTTCAGCAGCCGATACCAGCGCGAATCTGATGCGAACTTACGGCCGCCGCCATGAGGAATTTCTGCTGTTGCCTTGCGGAGCAACAGGCTGTTTTCCGGAACCGCCGCGAAAACCCGCCGACCACGGCCTTCGCTGACCAGTGCCGCATGGTCTGCCTGCGGGTCCGAACCAAACACACTCAGCCGAAAACCGTTCTGCCCCTCAGCCTTGCCATGGCAACCACCGGAGTTGCAGCCTGCACGAGTCAGGACAGGGAGTACATCCGCATGAAATGACACCGGTGACGGCGAATTGATGCCTGTCACCTGCACCTGCAGACTGACAGCTGATGATCCGGAACTGAGCTGCAGTGTTGAAGTCCCCTCCTGCTCCGGAACAATACGCCCGGACGGGAGAATGCTCGCGATCTGTGGCCCCATCCATACTGCATTCACCTGATCACTGATATCAGTAATACGTCCGTCAGCCTGATGCAGCAGCACCAGCAGCTGGTCGGACGATTCCGGCCCGTCCAGCAGGATCGATTCCGGAATTACCTGAATTGAGTCATCCACTGCGCAGACCATGCCCTGACAGAATGACAGAAGGTACAGCAGGAACAGCAACGTCCGGACCGACATTTTCTTCCTTCCGTTTCCACAGGAATCCGCAGCAGATCTTCCCGAATTCTATCGTTACAGAGCCGCAGATGCGAGATTATCACCGGTTGTCTTTCGAACAAGCTGCACTCACCAGCTGCTGCTGCCATGACAAACAGGACTGACCCTGAGACAATTCCACTGCATCATGAGTCGGTAAGTCGACAAAAATCCGGATCCGACAACTCAGAATGCAGTTCCATCGCCATTGCACCTCGCTGCAAGGAATCACCCGCTATGACTACTCTCGGCCAGGCCGCTCAGCTTTATCTGGAAGAAGCCGCTGACATTGCCGGACTCTCAGCAAGCATGAAATCTCTGCTGATCACTCCCCGTCGCGAAACTCGTGTCGAAGTCCCCCTGCTGCGGGATAATGGCGAGCTGCAGATCTGCATCGGCTATCGTATTCAGCACAATCGAGCCCGGGGCCCGATGAAAGGAGGACTGCGTTACCACCACGATGTTGATGCCGA
>JALRDR010000955.1 GCA_023262145.1 Planctomycetaceae bacterium
CCTTCAGCCAGCTCTCGAATTGAGCGAGTTGCCTTTAGCAGCAACCAGATCACGCTGGAGGATGACGGCGGAACCGGTATCGAAATCCGTCGCACAGGCGACGGTGCAAACTTCACCTTCGGCTCCAACCTCGTCAGCTTCTACGACCTCGCCAACGCTCAGGAACGCGGCTTTGTCTTCAGCCAGCTGAGCGGTCCGGTACGTCTGGGCGGACTTGGAAATCGCATGCAGGTGCTCACCGTCGGACTGAACGGAGGAAATGGTCAGATTGAGCAGCCACTGCTGATTCCGATCAATGCGGCCATTGGGCAGACCGAAATCAACGGTGTTCTGTTCCCCTGATCTTCAGCAGCAGATTTCACCGCAACCAGAGAACCCCGGCCTCCGCCGGGGTTTTTTTGTCGCGAAAGAGATCTCAGGTCGCCGCTGGCAAGCAGCAGCAAACTGTCTAAGATCCCCTGCCAATGACCAACACCAACCGGACCGCCCCCAGAGATCTGCCTGAACTGATCTCCATCCTCGCGGCTCAACCGGGCTTTGCAGAAATCATTACTGCTCTGCAGGCCGGTCACAGTGCCGCGATTGATGGAGTCTGGGGATCATCCTGCGCGCTGACCACGGCAGCACTCTGCCGGGAAGTGCGGCGACCACTCTGCCTCTGCGTGCGTCATTCCATTCGGGATGCAGAAGAATTTGCTGAGGAACTTGCGGCCGTTTCAGACTTGTCGGTCCGACTTTTTCCGGCCTGGATCGGTGTCCCGGAGGAAGACGCTGCAGCGGATTCGGTCGCTGCCGGACGCCTGAAGCTGATGCGAATCCTGCTCGCAGACAACGCCGTTCCGGATGTCATCGTGACCTGCCTGCCGGCAATGATGCAGCCAGTGCCCGACGCTGAAACTCTGCAGAATTCCGTTCGCACAATCCGGACCGCACAGGAAATCAACCTCAATGATTTCTCTGAATGGCTGATGTCGCAGGGCTTTGAACGTGTGACGGCCGTTGAACTGCCCGGCGAATTCGCGATTCACGGAGGGATTCTGGACCTCTTCCCCGCCACAGAATCTGATCCAGTACGAATAGAACTGTTTGGCGACGAGATTGAATCGATTCGTTCCTTTGATGCCGAATCCCAGCGGCGCCTTGCTGACCTGCAATGCCTCGATCTGGTGACGCCTCAGAAACAGGCACCGGCAGTGAAAGGGGCCGTCTTCTCCGCGTTTGCCGCCTCGTTCTGCGATTATCTGCCCGCAGAAACCTTCGTGGCAATTTCCGATCTGCAGCATGTTGTGTCTGAGGGACGACTGTATTCACAGCGCATGTCAGACCCCCGCGGTCTGTACTCCGCTGATGCTGTCATGTCCCGGCTCACCAGCTTTCCGTCAGTCACACTCGATGCACTCGGAGTGGACAGCTACGAAACGTCCTGTCACTTCAGCATGGAACCCGTCGAGCGATTCTCGGGGAATCGAGCAGATGCGCTGCTGGAGCTTTCACTGCTGCTTGGTGCGACAGACCACGCCCTGCTGTGCTGCCACAATGAGGGAGAGGTACAACGTCTGCAGGAGCTGATTCGTGAGACTGACGCGGCACAGCACACTTCTCTGGGACGCCAGGTGCAGCTCACCATCGGAGGGCTGCTGAAGGGATTTCGACTTCCGGATCAGCAGCTGGTCGTCCTCTCAGACAGTGAACTGCTGTCACGAACAGCTGCCGCGCGAACAGTCGTTCGGCGACGCTCTGCCGACTCCCGGGCCATCGACAGTTTTCTGGATCTGCGCGAGGGCAGTCTGGTCGTTCACGTCGCACACGGCATCGCCCGTTACCGGGGCATGAAAATGATGCTGAATGACGGCGTACAGGAAGAACACCTGCTGCTGGAATTCCGTGACGAAGTTGTAGTCTACGTCCCGGTTTCACTGATCCATCTGGTTCAGAAGTACATCGGCCCGGCGAAATCGACACCCGAACTCACCAAATATGGAGGAACTTCCTGGCAGAAGAAAAAAGATCAGGTCTCCGAAGCCGTCTCTGACATGGCCACCGACATGCTCCGGCTGCAGGCCGAACGCAACTCCCGTCCGGGGCTGGTCTGTCAGGCTGACGGACACCTCCAGGAAGAGTTTGAGCAGGCTTTTCCATGGTCCGAAACACCGGACCAGAATACGGCGATCGCTGAGATCAAGACCGATATGGAATCCACTCGCCCGATGGATCGCCTGATCTGCGGCGATGTTGGATTCGGACAAACGGAAGTCGCCATGCCTGTTGCAGTGCTGGGATATCTGGCGTTGATTATTTATAGTTTTATGATTTCGATTCAGCGCAGCCATGATATGAATTTAAGCGGATGGTTTTCGATTATCGTGGTTATGTTCGGGCTCATCTTCTGGTTTATCCCCGGGACCAAGGGACCGAATGATTATGGTAATGAACCAAAACCAAACCATGCGGGTATTTATATTGCCGCTTTATTACTC
>JALRDR010001003.1 GCA_023262145.1 Planctomycetaceae bacterium
GCCGTTGATGAAATTCAGATTGTGGGATACTTCAATAAATCGAACCCCCGCCTGGACAAGCCGTCGAGCGAGCAAACAGCGCTGTCCGAATTCTCCGCCGTAAAGATTGCGCAACTCGTCAGTCTCTTCCTGTAATCGGAAATGCCGCATGAAGTCCGGTCCCGCCAGTCGCAGTGCTTCTGCCTGTGTCGCCTGGTACTGCTCGAGCACACTTCCGGACGGCACGGAGTCTGTCAGCGGCTCCAGCAGACGCTGCCGCCGCGCAACTCGCTCGGCCGTCACGTCCACAGGTCGTGAAAATCCAGCCGGACCGCTTTCCGTATCCACCAGATACACATAATCGCCCTTCGCTCCCAGATACCCGGGCCCGCGGCTTACGTTGGGATAACCAATAAGCATGTATGCTGGTACCTGTGGATTCACCGGCCCGCACACATGCCCGATGATTGACCCGATTGACGGATATGTGACGCTGCCGCTGATGAGCCGCCCGGTGTGTACAAAATTCGTCCCGAACGCATGCTCGTCAATCAAGTGATGATTGATTGTCCGCATCGCCGTCAGGCGATCGGCCAGCAAAGCCGTCCTCGGCAGGTGCTCACAGAAACGAACACCTGGCACGATGGTCTCAATCGAATCGTATTCGGAACCGGCCAGCTTCGGTGATGCCTGCGAATCCCCTCGGCGCTTGGGATCGAAGGTGTCGATCTGCGACATCCCACCCCCCAGCCACAGAAAGATCACATGCTCTGCCTTGCCACGCGGCAGCTTTGCTGGCGTCGCAGCCGCGGCAGTCGCCTGCTCATTGCCGCCATGGGAAGCGTTCCCCATCGTGGCCCCGACAGCAAGTGTGGTTGTCTGCTGCAGAAAATGTCGTCGTTGCATCACAAATCTCGCTGGCTGATGGTTCGTGAACCGGTCACATCAGTTGTTATCGGCTGTAGATCATCTCCGGAGTATTCAGCAGGGCCCACAAGGCATCTTCCATTCGCAATCGCCACTCATCCCGCAGCTGACTGGTGGGTGAGTCACCCTTTCTTGCCGCTGCCTCCCGTTCCAGAGCCAGTGCATTTGCGGGACCATCCACATGATTGGACCAGCTCACATATTTCTGTCGCACTCGAGGCACTACCGCTGGCGGTGCTCGTTCCGCTTCCGGAATTACCCGCGTGTCATAGCCGTCCGACAGAATC
>JALRDR010001004.1 GCA_023262145.1 Planctomycetaceae bacterium
ATGCGTGAGCAGCATGCTGCACTCACAGCCAGCCTGCCTGAACTGCCCACTGCCATGGGTGTCACCGAAGCGGAAGTGACGCCAGCAAGAATCCTTGCCCGTGGCAATCACCTGGCGCCGGGACGCGTTGTACAGCGGGCGATCCCCGTCGTATTTGACCCCACCCGCAGCTTTACTGTTGCCGAAGATCGAAGCGGTCGTCTGGCCTTTGCAAACTGGCTCACAGGGCCGCAGAACCCGCTCACCGCGCGAGTCATTGTCAACCGCGTCTGGCGCTGGCACTTTGGGCGTGGCATCGTGGCCACCACGGATAATTTTGGCAAGCTGGGGGAGCGTCCGATCAGTCCGGAACTGCTTGACTGGCTGGCCGTGCAGTTTGTGGAGTCCGGCTGGTCGCTCAAAGCCCTGCATCGGCTGATCCTCACATCCCGCACATGGCAGGCCTCCACTGCCGACAACACCAGCAACGAAGCGGTTGATCCGGACAATCAGCTGTTCTGGAAGTGGGATCTGCGGCGGATGGAGGCAGAGATTATTCGTGATTCGATCCTGGCAGTCACTCAGACACTCGATCCATCAATGGGGACATCCCTGCTGCACGTTGACAACCGAAAGTTTCTGTTCGATCACACGTCGAAGGACACCACGAATTACGATTCGCAATTGAGATCGGTCTATCTGCCCGTCATTCGCAACAACATTTACGATGCCATGGCACTGTTCGACTGTACTGACGGAGCGGTTCCCAATGGCAACCGTGGATCATCCACAGTTGCCTCTCAGGCGCTGTTCATGATGAACAGTGATCTGATTATCCGTTCCTGCCGTACACACGCTGAATCACTGCTGCAGCTGGCGATCACTGACCGTGAACGCGTAGAGCTGCTGGTTCAGCGAACTCTGGGACGCCCGGCCACACCGGCGCACACCAGCCACCTGCTGCAGGCGATCGCGCAGCTGCAGGCTCATCTGCAGCAGGAGGAGAACGCCGCCGACGCAGCACAACTCACGGCATGGACCGTCATCAACCAGACGCTGCTGATGTCCAATGAGTTTCTCTACGTTCGTTAATCATTGCAGCTGCAGACCCGCTTCTGAATGTCGCCAAAGGAACTTCAATGCCTCGGCCCGCTCACCTGATGACAAGACGCCAGCAACTGCAGTCGACTGCAGTCGGGTTTGGCGGACTGGCAATGGCCGCCCTGGGGCATGAACTTGCAGCCTCCGAAGCGGGGCGTCCGCTGCGGCACCACTCCGCTCAGGCCCGACGCGTAATCTTCATGTTCATGAAGGGTGGACCGTCACAGGTCGATACCTTCGACTACAAACCTCAGCTGCAGCAGGACCATGGCAAGCCGCTGCCTTTTGACAAACCGCGAATTCAGTTTGCCCCCACGAATAACCTGCTGGGATCTCCCTGGCGTTTTCGCCAGCACGGCGAAAGTGGCATTCATGTGAGTGAGCTGTTTCCGAACGTGGCGGAGTGCATTGATGACATCTGTCTCCTGAACTCCGTACACGGCACAAATGCTGCCCACGGCGGAGCTGCGCTCAAGCTGCACACCGGCAGTGACAATTTTGTGCGGCCAAGCGTCGGCGCGTGGGTCAGCTACGGTCTGGGAACTGAGAACCAGAATCTCCCGTCGTTTGTCACAATCTGTCCGACTCTTGCTCACGGCGGACTGAACAACTGGGGTTCTGCGTTCCTCCCGGCCCGCCACCAGGGTATTCCGCTGGGTGTTGCCAGTCAGCCTGCCACCGCAGCCAACGTGCGGTACATCAGTAATCAGAGCTATACGAGGGGAACGCAGCGAGTGCAGCTGGATCTCCTGCAGCAACTGAATCGTGACAGCCAGGAGCTACTTCCGGCAGAGAATGATCTGGAAGCACGCATTCGCACCTGGGAACTGGCGTTTCGCATGCAGTCAGAGATGCCACGACTGCAGGATCTCACCAGCGAATCCCAGGTGACTCATCAGATGTACGGTCTGGATGATCCGATGACGGAAGATTTCGGGCGGCAATGCCTGATGGCTCGCCGATTTGCCGAAGCTGGTGTTCGTTTCATTCAGGTGACGCACAGCGATACAAAAGTCCAATGGGATCAGCACGGTGATCTGAGGAACGGCCACACCAAGAATGCCCGGGAAGTTGACAAGCCGATTGCCGGACTGCTGAAGGATTTGAAGCAGCGCGGGCTGCTGGAGGACACGCTGGTCGTCTGGGGTGGAGAGTTTGGCCGCACGCCGACCGCTCAGGGAACTTCTGACGGACGCGACCATAACCCGGAGGGGTTCACCATGTGGATGGCCGGCGGTGGAGTTCGCGGAGGCCAGCGTTACGGGGCCACAGATATCTATGGTTATTACGCCGAACAGAACCCGATGCACATTCATGACGTGCATGCGACGCTGCTGCACCTGATGGGCCTCAACCACGAATCGCTCACCTATCGTCACGCGGGCCGTGATTTCCGCCTGACAGATGTCGCCGGGAAAGTGCACACCGGCGTCTTCAGCTGAGGATTCTTCTGTCCTTACGGCAGCGGATTCAGCGATACACGTTCTCAGCTCGGCCGGACGCCCTGCGTATGCCGGACAACTCATCTCCAGGGTGCTGACTCAGGGAAACACGAATCTGCTCGGCCCGCTGCAGGATATCCTGCGACCAGCCATGACCATCAACGGGGCCCTCGGCAAGAACTCGAATTGCCTGATGCACATCTTCAGTTCTGCCCTCGCGAAGCCCGGCATTCAACACAGCTGACAGCTGTTCAATCTGTCGCCGCGAATCCCCCTGCATTGATCGGCGCGTCAGAAAGTACGTCCCGCCAAAACAGACCACAGTCAGCAGAATCACTGAGGTCAATGCAAACAGACGACGTGGCCAGGTAACCTGCAGCGACTCCGCAGCGATCCAGGCATAGAACGACCAGCCGGTCAGCAGTATCAACAGAATCCCCGCCAGCACCTGCATGACGTACACCCCTGCCAGATTTCCCTGATCTTGTTCCGCACTCCAGTCGCTTCGGCAGTCGCTTCCTTCAGCAACGTGAAAACACAACCAAATGCCGCAGAATCCTGAGAATCAATGCTGCTCCCCGGCAGAATCGGAGCTCTTCCGAGGCAGCCATCGCGAGACTCTGCGATCTGGCGATCTCCCGGGCAGCATGCTAGATTCTCTGAGTACGCTCGCCGCATCGCTCCCCTTTCAAAGTTATTCTGCCGATGGCTCGCATCATTCAGATCACAGACCTGCACGTACTGGAGGATCCCCAGGCACTTCTGAAGGGCGTCAACGTGCGTTGGTTTCTGGAACGCGTTGTGGACCAGTTGCTGGCACAGGAATCAGACTGCGATGCACTGGTGATCACCGGGGATCACACGCACGACGAGCTGGAATCGAGTTACAGCTATCTGCGCGACCTGTTTGCCCCATGGAACGATCGTCTCTACCAGGTCCCCGGCAATCACGATGAGCGTCGAATCCTGCGGTCGGTGTTCGCTTCGCGAATCAGCGGGCGGGACGATGACCTTGTTCAGTTTGCTTTTGAGCAGTCCGGGTGGTTCTGTCTGGGGCTGGACACGCACGACTCCGGGAATGTTTCGGGGTTGCTGACACAGGGGCAGATTGCTGCCGCCAGACAACAGGCTGACGCCAGCGGTGCTGAACGGGTTGCTGTGTTCTGCCACCATCCGCCTGTGCAGCTGGAAAGCGAGTGGATGGACGCGATCGGCCTGCACGGTGCAGAGCACCTTCGATCGTGGTGCGAGTCAGACCCGCGACTGCAGCTTGTCTGCTGTGGCCATGTTCATCACGAATCGCAGCACACCTGTGGACACGCTACGGTCCTGACAACACCTTCAACAGGCGTCCAGTTCTCACCGCTGGGCAACGTACCCAATTTTGTCGCCGGGCAGCCAGGCTATCGCGTGCTGGAACTCACTGAACAGGGCTGCAGCACATTTGTGATGCGGATCAACGACGTCGCGACGCCTGTGCCCTAACGCGAATTCCCCTGGTTCGCGGGTTCAGCTTCAGGGGCAGATGATATTGGCGATCCGAGCGGCTACACTGCGGCCCGATTTCAGAATTCCACGCCCACTCGGCATACCGCGGAGAAGTTCCTTGCAGAAAATCCTGATCCAGCTGGACACAGATTCCAATCCGTCCGTATTTGATCGCGTTGTTGCTATCGACGCCGGGGCAGACCAGTTGTTCAGCTATGGAAGTATTGCCCCTGATCATGTCACCGAACTGGTGCACGGGGCCATATTCACGCGGGGGCCGGCCGATCTGAAGAATACGGCGATCTTCATTGGTGGAAGTTCGGCTGCGGCAGGCGAAGCACTGCTGAAGAAAGTGACCGGAACTTTCTTTGGCCCGTTACGAGTCTCCGTGATGATGGATTCCAACGGCTGCAACACGACTGCTGCCGCCGCAGTTGCACTCGCACGACGTCACCACTCCCTGCAGGGCGTGCAGGCCACGGTGCTGGGTGGCACTGGACCGGTCGGACTGCGTGCTGCAGAACTGCTGGCCTGTGAAGGTGCAATTGTGCAGTTGGTGAGTCGCTCGAAAGAGCGGGCAGAAGCCGCCTGCAGCGAAATTCGCCAGCGACTTCCCGACGCTCAGCTGCACAGTGTCGGGGCAAGTGCAGATTTCAACTCAGTCTGTGCTGAATCCGAAGTCGTGATTGCAGCAGGAGCGGCCGGTATCTGTTTCCTTCCAGAGGCTGCGCTTGCAGCACTCCCCGGGCTCAGGGTTGCGATTGATCTGAACGCTGTGCCCCCCGTTGGCCTTGCTGATATTGGTGTCTCTGACAAGGCACAGATCAGGGGCGAGACGACGTGTTTCGGAGCACTCGGCGTCGGCGGACTGAAAATGAAAGTGCATCGTCGAGCCGTTGCAGAACTCTTCGCTGCAAACGACGTAATCATGGACACCATGGCCATCTATCAACTGGCACGTGAAATTGCCGACGCAGTATCCTGAGGCACCATAATCGTGTTCTCTTTTTGCTCAGATCGCCGCGAATCGGAAGTACTCATCACGGGCGTGGGATTGTGCACTCCGCTGGGCTGCAGTGCGGCAGAGACATGGTCTGCGCTCCTGCAGGAGCGTTCCGCCGCCCGAAGTCTGCTGGCGTCAGAAATGCCACGAACAGAGCAGCTGAAACGAATTGAGGGGCTGGTCATCGCCGGCTGCCCGGTAGATCACGATGAGGTCCGCAGCCGACTGCAGTTGCTGACGGAGTTCCCCGGCAGTGGTACTTTAGCCCCTGAAACATTCGCCGAGCCCACTCAGGCCATGCTTGCAGTCGCACTGCACGATGCACTCAATCAGGCAGATCTGACC
>JALRDR010000102.1 GCA_023262145.1 Planctomycetaceae bacterium
ACCCTCCAGTACGCGCTTGCGTAAGGGCGGACCTTGCACGCCCAGAAATTCTCGTCGAGATTATGGTAACGGCGACGAAATAAAGGACCCAGAGGCGGAGTAAGGCGCATGTATCGGGTTGGAGTGGATGTGGGCGGCACATTCACCGACGTAGTTGCGGTGGATGACGATGGCAGTGTAACGCTGGCCAAGGCAGCCTCGACACCGGAAGATCAATCGATTGGCGTTATGGCAGGGCTCGAAAGACTGGCTGAGAATCTGCACTTCAGAATGCAGAGCCCTGCCGGCTGCGTGTCTGCAGCGGCAGATCAATGGAAAACTTCGGAACTCCAGCGGAATGATGCTAACCACGTCCCTGCAAAAATGGAAATCTCCCTGCAATGAGAGCCTGATTCTCAGGGATTGCTTTGCTTGCTTCGACAGCTGTGGTGTCTGCATGTTCAGCTGTCGCTGCGGGGCCGCGAGGCCTGGCGAAGAAACCGACGGGTGGCGCTGAGAATCAGTTTTTCACCCAGCCACGGGAATGCCTCGCGCAGCACAAAAACCGGCCGCAGCCACGGAAAGTTCAGAATCACTTCCGGTCGCGGGCGCAGAATCAGTGACTCGACGGCACGGGCCACGGCCGCTGCTGTGGTACCACCAAGGTGCAGCGGTGTTCTGCGTCCTGTTGCACGAACGATTTCATCGTAGATTCCACCGTCTGTGGCAAACCCGGGGCAGACTGCGGAGGCTTCGATGCCGGTTCCTTTCAGCTCCCCGCGGAGCGCCTGGGTGAAGGCAATCAGTCCGGCTTTTGTTGCACCATAAACGGCACCGAACGCGGGACCATGCTTGCCGGCGGTGGAGGCCATGTTGATGATGTGCCCGGATCGTTGCTCCCGCATGATGGGCAGGACATGTCTGGTGAGCAGAATGGCCCCGGTCAGGTTCGTGGCAATCGTCTGCTGAATGGAATTTTCAGAAAGTGAGTCGAGGTCTGCGAAGCACTCGATGCCGGCATTGTTGATGAGCACATCCACGCGTCCCGCCTGTTCTCTGGCGGACTCAGCCAGTTTCCGCACGGAATCAGGATTGCCCACATCTGTCGGAATCACAATTGCGTCGCAGCCGGCTGCACGTAGTTCTTCGGCCACCTGCTGCAGTTTGTCAGCGGAGCGTGCTGCCAGAATCAGGCGGCAGCCCGTCGGGGCAAGGCGGCGGCAGATTGTAAGGCCAATTCCCGCAGATGCTCCGGTGACCA
Source organism: Planctomycetaceae bacterium (assembly GCA_023262145.1). GTDB lineage: Bacteria > Planctomycetota > Planctomycetia > Planctomycetales > Planctomycetaceae > SXXK01. Next base: position 1,241 of record JALRDR010000102.1, read on the forward strand.
GAATGACAGAATCAGAAATCGGACGCGACATGGAACTCTCAGCAGAGGAACAGAGTGAGGGGGGCGGCACCGACAGAACCTGAGACTGCGATTTTTTTTGCTGTTTTCGAGTCCCCTTTCCTGACTCAGCAGTTCGAGCTGATCAGAATGCAGATGGTTGTATCAGATTGATTGCTCGCCGTGCAGTTGCGGGTGGAGCAGCAGGATTCCGGGAAACATCGTTCATGTCTGCTTCTTTGCTGCGTTTACTTGTACTCACCGGCAGTAACGACGAGCGGATCCATTCTGCGTGGCTGTCGCTGCAGCAGATTCTTGCCGATCATGCCGGGGTAGAAGTTGTTGCCGTGCTGGCCGGTGATGCTCAGATTCCGCAGGACATCACTGCGGATCTTGCCCTCGTACTGGGCGGCGACGGCAGCATGCTTCGCGGTTGTCGCCAGCTGGGCGATCGCCAGTTGCCGATCCTCGGTGTGAATCTTGGTCGGCTGGGCTTCCTTGCCGACCTCAGTCCGCAGGAATTTGAGGCAAGTCTGGACAGTCTGTGCAGTGGAGAATATTCCATTGTTGATCACATGATGTTCGAGTGTACGCACCAGTTTGCTGATGGTTCGCAGCAGGTCAACGTGGGTCTGAATGAGGTAACAATCACCTCGGGCGGCTCGCTGAAGATGCTGGACGTGAGTCTGCGAATTGATGACGAGGACGTGACAACATTCAGTTGTGACGGTCTGATCGTCAGTACTCCCATTGGGTCCACGGCACACAATCTTTCCGCCGGGGGACCGATCCTGCGACAGGATCTGCCGGTCTTTGCGATTACGCCCATCTGCCCGCATGCGCTCACGGTTCGTTCCATTGTGGATTCGGCAGATCGTCTGTATCGGCTCAGTGTCCGGGAGGCTCCACCGGGTGTGATGCTGGTGATTGACGGGCAGATCAGCCGTCCGCTTTCCGGGGCAGACACTGTTTGTGTCAAGCGAGCGAAGCAGTCACTGCAGCTGGTGCGACTGCGGGAGCACAGTTTCTACGGTACGCTGCATCGCAAGCTGGGCTGGCATGGTCAGCTGGAGTTTCGTGAGAACCGTGGACAGCGACGTTAAGCCACGGCTGCAACGCGACGTGGCAGACAGTGGACAGCACCCCGGGCAGATCCACGGTCCATACTGAATTTCGGTGCAGCAGTGGTGAAGGGATGCAGCACGCGAGTCGTGTCTGGCGAGTCGTGTCTGGCGAGTCGTGAGTATCTCTGTGCGACCGTGCCGTCTCAGAACTTCCCGTCCCCGCCGTTCTGGGCTGCACTTACCGCACGTCCAGGCATGCCAGACGCTGCTCACCACAATGGAT
>JALRDR010001027.1 GCA_023262145.1 Planctomycetaceae bacterium
GATCAGATGGTGCTTGATGTCGGCGAGTTGGCTCGGCAGTATCAAACATTGATTGATAGCACCATCAAGTTCTACGAGAGCACTGGTGTTGCTGGAGATCGACTGAAGGAGCTGAGAGACAAACTGAGCAGTGAGGCAGCATTTAATGTTGAGAATGAGATTCTGCGAGACCAGAATGACATCGTCGAGAAGCTGACAAGAGCCGAAGAGCGGTTGGCTGAACTGCGAGAAAAGAAACAGAACCGAGAGAGTCAGCAGATCAATCTTGATCGTTTCACCACAGCGATTCAGGAGGCAGCGCTGTCACTTGATGAAACCGGATTGGATAAGAACACTTCTGCGATTCAAGATCTGACACAGGAGATCGAGCGATTGCAGGATGCGTTGTTCAAAATCAATCAAGCGCAGGATGCTGTGCGGACTGGTGCCGGCGTGGATGTATTTCAGCAAATCGCATTGAGCAGGACTCCACGGCAGCAGATACCCGGTGTGCTGGCCGGAGCGTTCGGAGGTCAGATTGGCGGATTGCTGGCTGGTTTCGATGCGTTTGCACAGATGCCAAAACGCTTGGTCGGTCCGGCGGAGCAGCAGCGTGAGTTCTTGAGGCAGACTGCAAGTGAAAATCTTGTCAGGGATTTCGCAGCGGCCCTCAATGATACGTTGACCGATGTTCTAAAGAAGCAGCCGATCCGGATCGACAAGCAGTGGCAACCGGAATTTGAAGCACCGGTATCAAGGATTTCACAGTAATGCCAGCAAAACTCATGCGAACTGGCTACACATACGCCGTTAAAGAGGTTGCTCCACAAATGCAGCCATCGGTGTCTGGGCTCACTTCGTCTGCAGAACGCCAGTTCATATTACCATGTCAGTATGCGCAGGACTTTGGTCTTCGCGCATTGGGCAAGTTTTACAAGCCAGCAACCTTTGAGACGCCAGAATTACCAGTCGAATATCCGATCGATACATATAATGTTGGTACAAGCCAGTGGACAACAAGGTATCCACAGCAACTCCGATTGCGCGCTGTTGGATTTCGTGTTGAACCACCTTCAGATGCCTGCTTCAACAATGACTATGTGTTTCGAGAGGATGATGACTTTGCCATTCTCCCCGGCACAGTCAAAAACATTGGGAATGTTGAACAATTATCAAGACACTGGAAGATGGCAGCAACCAGTGATCCCAATGAACTCCCCACAGCAATTAACAATTCGTGTTGCACGTGTGTTGTTGTTGTTGAATATCAGGAACAGTGGTGGCAGTGCCTTTGGACTGACGCAGTCACCACCACAGAGACAACAGGTGCAATTCCGTGGCTCAATGAGACGGCATTCAGAATTGACCGCGTTGCATCATACGAACTGTTTACACGTCCCAGTCGTTCTCTTGTTTGGGATGGCAAGACACCGCCAGACGATCAGATTGGCCCAGACAGTCATGCTGTTGTGATCATCCCGAGCGCAGAGGTGACTGTTGAGTGGCACAACATTCCGGTTGCAAGGCTGTGCGAACTGGAGACTCATCTGAACTGTTTCCGCAACACGGTGAATAGCAGTGTTCCAACACTGTTCAACAGATGTCCATGTAGTCAGTCACTGCTTGCAGGGGAGAACTGTGACACGCCGGCAGAAGGAACAGATTGTCAGTACGAACCAGAGACACTGCTGTTTGTTGATTACGCTGAAGACAAGAATCGACGAACGAACATGTTTGGTCCAATGGACACCACGACATTGGTTCTGACATTCAAGCACAAGCGTATCACTACGGCACTGGATCAGGTTGTTGGGCACAACCATTTGCTGTACGACAAGGTGATGGGCGCTGTTGATGACGATTGGCGACGTGTGAAGGTGCAGGGCGGTACAGACATGTTTCCACTCAAAGACTTCAACAAGATGTTCAAAATGGAAAGCGTTTGCCCGCCATGACGTTTCGAACGCCAGACTTTATTCCCGGTCAACCATTAAGTGCTGCACATTTGAACGCAGTGCAGAGAGAGGCATTGCGCGGCAGGATGGCTGCTGCTCGTGGTCCCGGGATGGCTGCAGTCAATTCCATGAGCGGTCCACAAAGTTCGCACATGCCACGACCGCAGGTTCAGTTGTGCATTGCGACTCAGGATTTCCAAGAAGGAGTTGGCGACACTGACCTTTACACGACAGACTTCGTTCCTTCAGGACCAGCAGTTCTCTATCGTTTGAACACGACGACGAGTCTGTACGAAAGCGAGGAAGAGTACTCACCGTTTCGTGTCTGGGATGTGGCATCGTGGATCGCCGGAGTTCCGACAAATATCAAAAAGGGCACAGTGTTCTATGCAGCTCTGAACAAAGAGAGCGAGCGGTTGGAAATCATTGCATCCACCGGTATGCAGGTGCTGGAAGGTCTGAATGTCGGCTGCGTGGGTGACGGGTGGTATCGGATCGAGCTGGCGGATTTCGATGATACGCCGGCAGCGGATTATTACTACTGCTCCGAGGACATGCAGCAGGAACTGCAGGACGACTGTGATCTGTGCGAGGAAACGCGACCGGAAGATCTCGACGCATACACTGGGACGTGTGCTCCGCTGGGCGGTGTGATGATGAATCGCACTCGCCCGATCGGCAGGGGCGAATTCGTCTATGCTCATGACACCAGACGACTGCCGATTCTGGAGGGCGGTCACGTTCGGTTGCTTCCGATCCATCACTGCATCAAGAGTGTTCCAGCGCCGGACAGTACTCCGGAAGAGCCGAAGTGGATGGAGGTCAAGGAGCAGTACTACGCCATCATGAGTGCGGAGTATGAACTGCTGCAGATCCCGCTGTCTGACTGGGAGTGCTGCGACGGCGAAGTGATCCAGACGAAGTGCGATTGGCTGATCATTGAAGGCAAGCACTGTGAAGGATGGGAAGTCACATGCCCACAGTAGGATTGCCGGGAGTTCGAAAGAAGCGGGCGGTTGTTGACTGTTGCTGCAACCGCGGTTGCTGCGAAGATCGCTGCGTTCCTTTGGTTGTGAAGACTGTAAATGGTCAGTTGGCAGAAGTCCCGAACACAGACTGCGAAAATCCACTGCCGGTGCAGTTAAACGTCACGGTCACTGCAACATCCAGTTACGGCAACTTCACCTGCTTCAACAACACGGGTGTGCTGACATTCAAGACACCAATCAGCGGTGGCACGAACTGCTGGCAAGGCAGGATCTCAGGGTCTTGCACGGACTGCAACGGCGCGACGTTCTCCTACGTCTACGACATTGTTCTTTGCTGCCGGAATGTCGACAACGAATACACAATCAGCATGGTTCCCGTTGAAACGACATGTCCTGCTGAGACCCTGACAGAGACTGCTGGAGCAACAACCTGCGATCCATTTTTGATTTCCGGTTGCTGGTCTACTTTCGGTGGCTGCTTTGTTGGCTGCCTGGACGGCACGGATCCGATCCCATCACCGTCCTTCACTGTGTGCTTTGAGATTTATGAGGTTCCGTAATGGCGTTGCCGGAGATCTGGGAGCAGCATCTGCGTGAGGGCACTGAATTCGGCAAACGGATCGCTGCCGCGATCGAACGCAGGGAGAACCCCAAACCTCGCCGGATCGGCAGTTTGGTCCGGGACGGGCGTGAGAACAGCCGCGATCGGTTATACAAGAAAGCCATGTCTGTTGAAGTGAAGCCGCGTCCATTTGCCCAGCGGCCGAAGGTAAATCTGGTGTATCACATCTGGCCTCGGGTTGGCGGGTGGATGTGGCATGTCGAGCGTTTGCGTGAATTGATCCCGTTGTGTGACGGCCAGATTATTATCGGAGTCAGCACAGGGCCTGGCACAGATTCAGCCGAAACTGTGAAAGCAGAGTTGCCGTTTGAGCAGATCAGATGGATTGAGACATCGAACATTGGTCGGGCGCCGAATGCCAGTGGTCACCGCATTGGGGAACTGCAGACGGCAGTACCGGCGATGCGTATGCTTGATCTGACTCAGGATTCGGTCACTGTCTACGCACACGCCAAGGGCCAGCAAGAGCATACAATTGGCAGCGAGGCGGTCAATATCTGGACAGGTCTGATGTATGAGTCAGTCACATTTCGGATCGACGAAGCAATTCAGAAGTTATCGGAGGGGTATTCTGCATTTGGATCAATGAGGACATTTGGGTTGCGTCCATTGATGCCGAAGTACAAGTGGCATTACAGCGGGACGTTTTACACGTTTCGAACGCAGGACTTTTTGCAGAACGGACGAATGCCAGAGTATCAGTTACGTTATGGTGGGACTGAGGCATGGCCGGGCGACTGCATTCCGGCGTATCAGGCTTACTGCAGCATCGGAGACAACATCAGCATTGGCTCTTGTTACAACCTGTCTTCCATTTATGACCGGATCACTGAACATTCCCGGAAGATCAGTTTTGAGCATGGTCCTGTTGAAATGCAGCAGCACTTCCGAGAGTTCGAATGGCTCAAGCCACAGTTCGCGCACATGCGGCGAGTGCTGGTAATCGGATCCTACAGTGGCGGTCTGGAGTATTATCTGAAGCAGGCCCACCCGCATGTCGAGTTCGTGTCGGTGGACATTTCTCCGCAGCCTGAGAACGTGGCTCCGCAGATGATTGTTGGAAGCAGCACTGACTCGGCGATTCAAGAGACGATCCGCGGCATGGGTCCGTTCGATGGCGTCTTCATCGACGGGGATCACAGTTACAATGGGGTGAAAGAGGACTGGAAGTTTGCGCGGAGTCTGAATCCACGCAGGATCTGGTTTCATGATATCACTCAGAGTTCGTGGCACGAAGCAGCAGGTTCGTTCGTGCATCGGTTATGGAAAGAGATCACGCCGGAATATCAGACTGATCAGAAGACAGTCGGTTGCGGCTGGGGCGGAATAGGAGTTGTGAAGCTGTGATCGTGGCGGTTCAGGTGTGTGTCGATTTCGCTGATCTGTTGCAGCACACTGCTGCGGTCAATAGGGATCAATTCGATCGTTTTCTGGTGGTGACGCATCCGGAGGACTACGAGACTCTGCAGGTGGTGAAGGATCTGCGTCTGGAGTGCATTACGACCGAGACGTTTTATGACAACGGTGCTGCGTTCAACAAGTGGGCGGCGATGCAGGAGGGACTGGATTATGTGTCACATGCCGGATGGACGGTTCTCCTTGATTCGGACGTTTTCTTCCCCGTCGGGTGGCGGTCACAAATCCGTTTGCAGGATGACAAAATCTTTTGTCCTCGGCGGCGGAGCGTCCGGAGGATGCGTGAGGTTCCGGAAGAGCGGCATTGGCGTCGGGTCCGTCAGATTGCGGATGAGCCGTTTGCCGGCTACGCGTTGATGTTCAACCGGAGTTCGCAATACTGCCCGCCAGTTCGATTATTTCGTTCAGATCTGGAGTGGGCAGGGACTGGCGATCAGGAGTTGATTCAGCACTGGCCGGCGGCGATGCAGGTTCGCCCGGGGTTCGAGGTCATGCACGTTGGTGAGTTGAAGCAGAACTGGGCGGGCAGGGTGCAACCGTTCGTGGATGGCGAACGCCCGCGGGACTGGGAAGACCGTCTGTCCATGCAGGGTGCGATCGAGCGGCAGATGCGACTGGTCAACCGAGTGGATTTCCAGTACCGATGAAGATGATCGTGTTCGTAGACTGTGAGTACTGGTCGCATGACATTAGTCGATTCAGGCTGGCGATCATGCGTCAGACACTCATTGAGTCACTCAGGCAGTGCCGGATCCACAAGAACGACACGCTGTTCGTTCTGAAGATGTGCCCGATGGATCCCAGGTGGAGCGAGCGGATTGAAGCGTTTCAAGGTTTCCACCGATGTACGGTGTTCGAGCAGAACAGGATTGCGCACTACAGGCAGATCCCCCGCATTGAAATGAACCTGCACGATGATGTGTCGCTGCATCCGGAGTTTTTCCGCACTGCGGTTCATTTGGTCAGTCAGCAGTCCGGGAGGGAAACGATCTTCATCGATTTCAACGCTGGGTATGTGCTCCGCAGTGAGAGCACTCAGGCGGTCACTACGCATCGACAGCCGGTCCGTTTGCGGATGATCCGATCGAAAGGTCGTGTGGGCAGAACGAGCGTCTCAGCGGGCGACAGGAGGCTCTGGTTGCAGGTTGCGCACAAGTACTCGGATTACGACGCAGATGAGATTGCTACGGGTGACGTGAGCAACGACTCTTTGTGGTCTGCGGTGCATCTGCCTACACTGAAGTTGTACTGCGGTGTCAGGATGTGTACGGGGACGGCAGCCGGTGCTGTCGCATTCCGCCACCGAAGCAAGTCGTTCATTCATGCAGAAAGTTATTCGCGAGGGCGTCGACGATGAGTTTTCTGGAAGTGATTACTGTCTGTCTGGGCAGTTACGGGTTGGCGTTCACATTGGCGAACCTGCCCGGTCCGTTTGGTTTGGCTGCGAGTTTGAAGGAATTGCTGTCACCGTATGGTGTGCGCAGGGAATGGATCAGGCACGGGATGAATTGCCCGATCTGTTTGAGTTGCTGGTTTGCAATTCCGATGAGCGTATTGATTTCACCATCGGTAGGCGTGAGAGATGTCGTGGTTTGCTCCTGTTGTGCGACAGGCTTTGCGAGCGTGGTCTACATGCTGAGCCCACCTGCTGGAAGCGATTGAGCATCCCCACCCTGCCGGTCATTGCCGCTACGAACCTCAGCGGAACGCCTCTTTGACCGGCAGGGCTCTTTGGAGCAGTCTGATGCAACAAGTCACAACAGCACAGCAGATGCCGGTCGTTCAGGTTCAGGATGAAGACGGCAGATTCTGGTACAGGTTCACTGAGGATTGCACACTGCACGTCAGGACTCAGTTAGGGTTCGTGCGCGAGTACGCGATCCAGAAGGGGTACTGTTGGGATGGTGCCAGTATTCCGCAGGCGTTATGGATGGTGGTCGGGCATCCGATGGACGAGCGGTTCAAATTTGCATCGTGTGTTCACGATTTGAATTGTGAGGAATCCACAACGCAGTACCAGCGACGTGAGGCGGACAGCATTTTCGAGTATCACCTGTATGAAGCGGGTGTTGGCAGATTAAGATGCTCAGCGATGTGGCTGGGCTGTCGGATTTGGGCGTTGTTTCTTTGGCCGATATGGAGGCGATTATGAGTGCTGCACGTTTGGCGTTTGCAAGGACGACTGTGGACGGGTTGAATCTGGCATCGGAGCCGGTTTGCCGTGTTGGGTCTGACGGGCAGCGCACGGGGATTGGGATCGAGGGAATCATCACGATCATCACCTTAATCTTTGATAAGTTGATCCAGTGCAAGCAGATCAACAACGACCCTCAGCGACTGCAGAAGTTTGCGAATTCACCAACTGCTCAGGGCGTGGCGGAACGTCAGGCGGCCCGCGAACTGCGACGTCAGGAGAAAAGAGCGAGGGTTGTTGAGCGCCAAACTGGGTGGCCTGCAGATCCGGAGCAGTTCCGGGTTGAGGAAGAGAGTGTGAGCCGTCTGGTTGCATCCGGGCTGGAGAAGATCCGGAATTCTGACGACAAGCAGCTTGCTGCACTGTGTGGTTGATTGGAGGTTCCCATGAGGTTTGCGGCACCATTGTCACTGCTGTTCTTCGTGGTCGGGCAGCAGTTATCTGAAGAGATCACGTTACCGTTTCGTCCGGCAAATCCAATTCAGCAGGAGCAGCCTGCTGACCAGATCATCGACAGTTTCTCGGAGGACGAGATTTACCTGGTGGAAAGTGACGAGCCGTTACTGATCGTCACGTTTCCGGATGGCATCGTTGATGTCATTCCGTTTGAACAGGGCAAAGGGCTATTCTCTCGGTTCGCTGGCGGGGATGGCCCCGAGTTTCGTTCGGTGCAGAAGAAGTTCGGATACGGTTTGACCGGGACAACGACCGGGGGCGGTGAGTTGCTGCTGATTCCGATCGCTAACCCCTCCGGACTGATTCGGCAGAACATTAAGATTACCGAGGGCCGCGGGGAGCATCTGATTGATCCAATTCCTCCGCCGCTGGAAGACGACGTTGATCGTGCGTTTGAATCCTACGAACAGGGCTGGAGAGATCTTCAGCGTCAGTTGGCGGACAAATTGGATTCAGGCGAGATCGCATCCGAAGCCGCAGCAGCAGACTGGTTTCGCAATGGGATCACAGAAGTCCGCCGGCGGGCATTTGGTGAGATTTTAGAGCTGGAAGCAATTGAGTTTGGCGGCGATGACTGGTCTGCACCGCGACAGGCAGACTACATCAGGAGGTATGTGAAATGACAAGCCAATTGCTCCTGCCCACTGATGAAGAACGGGAAGAACTGGCGAACATGCTGTCGGTCAGTTCTGGTGTCAACACAGCGGACTTTCCGGGGTATCTGGATGTTCTTCAGGATCTTCGGCGAAGTCCGTTGCCGCAGATGCAGGTTGAGCGTCAGCAGCGATCTGACTGCCAGGGGAATGCTGCCGCAAATGGTGTGGAGTCGACGACATGGGGTAGCACTGGTGTGATGCCGGTACTCTCTGAGATGTTCGCCTACAACGCATCTGAGTATCTGATGGGGCCACGCAACGTGGGGCGGGATTCAGGGAGCAGCATGCACTCTGGTGTTCGCCTGATGACACGCGGCATCCCTGAGTTGGATATTGATCCTGGGATCCCGACAGAAGCGGACTGGCCGTACAGCAGGTACTGCAAAAGTGCAGCGGAGTTCGAGCGGTATGCTCGTGGGATTAAAACAGAATCGGCGTGGGTTGAAGAGGTTCAGCCGATGCCCAGTTGGGACGAGGCCCTGGCATTGGTTGCAGCGCGTGGCCGATTGCACATAGGCACATGGTGGGACGTCAAGTGGACAACGGCATCGGACGGCACACGGATCATGAGTCGTGTGCCGACTCGTGGTGGCGGTCACGCAACGACCTGCATTTGGGCACGATACATTGACGGTGAATGGTTCCTGGCAGACTGGAACAGCCACGGGTACGGTCACTTCCTGATCCCGCAGGGCGTGTATGAGGGCTTGCAGCGGACACAGTGTGATCCATTTGGCGGGTTTGCATTGATCCCACCGCGGATGGTGGAGCGATACAACAGAGTTCAGACTGGCGGAGGATACGTATGAGAAGCCTGTATGCGAGACTAAATCCGAAGGACTGGGATGCTTTGGGGCTCGTTTTGTTTTGCGTAGCCTTTTTTTCGTTTGTCATTTTTTTAGAGATGAAATCCGGGCAAGCCGACGAGCCGCACCCGTATGTAGGGTCACCATCGTCCACGTTGTTTTCGCGGTTCATTGAATCTTCGCTGGAGCAGCGTTTTGCAGATCTTGAGCGCCGGGTGACGGAATTGGAGAACGCTGCTGTTCAATCAGTAGATCAAAAGGTGCTGGAAGTCATCACGATGGAGAACTGCGGAGCTTGTAGGGCGTTCGAAGCAGATCTCCTGCAGTCTGGCAAGCAACCGATTGACGTTCGATATGTGAAGACATTCCCGGGTGATCCGAATTTGCGTCCTGCGTTTCGCTGGGAACTCAAGAACGGCACGTATGCGGTGCAGTCTGGATACAGTCGTGGTACTCTTTCCCGCCTTGTTTCTGCCGTGCAAAATCAAACTCCGAAACAATAGACAGCTTTGGTTTGCGGATCTGCGTTTGATTACAATCCGGCGCAGGTTCTATCGGGGCTGAATAATGACGGACGAAGAAACAAAAGAAGAGCAGGACGACGACGGTGACGCGTTTGAATGGCAGAACAACCGCAGCATCAGGCTGGACAGGAGGACTGTTGCGTCCGTTGTCCGGATTGCCGAACTTGTGATGAAACACATTGGACCATACTTGCTTTGGATTATTGCTGCGATTGCATGGGGCATCTTCATCGTAAGTACATTTTATGCGTGGAGTCTGGTCAAATGACCGCTGACATCTGGGAAGAGTTTTTGCGGACATTACTGTTTGCGTGGATGTGTTTTGGTGCTGGTTCATGCTTGTGGTATTGGAGATCATGGGCGAACCGATACGGACTGCAGACTGCAAGCAAAGGCTTGCTCCTGCTGTCGCCTGTGCTGCTATCGGCGTTTGGCTATCGGTCGACTGAGGCAGTGCGAACTGCGGAGTTGCTGGCTTCTACGCCAGCGGCACGCAGTGTTTTTGATGAGGCCCCGCAATTGGTTGCGGAGTTTGATTGC
>JALRDR010001042.1 GCA_023262145.1 Planctomycetaceae bacterium
GCTGCGCCCAAATCCATATCGCGTCGGGATCAAGGCGGTGTTCAACTATGACCACTGGATTCGCCAGTCTTTTCATGATCGCAAGCCATGGGACCAGTTCGTACGGGAACTGGTGACAGCGCGGGGCAGTACCTTCAGGAATGGTGCGGTTACGCTGTTTCGTGACCGTCGTGAACCGGAAGAAATCACAACGCTGGTCAGCCAGTTGTTTGTGGGGGTACGACTGGAATGTGCAAGGTGTCACCATCATCCGTTTGAGATCTGGGGGCAGGAACACTTCTTCAGCTTTGCCGCTTACTTTGCCGAAGTGGGCCGCAAGGGCACCGGGTTATCGCCACCGATTTCGGGGTCGGAGGAATTCTTCTTTGCCGGGAAGAAACGACCAGTGCTGCATCCAGTGACGGGTGAAGAAATGCAGCCGGCACCATTGTTCGGTGAAGCACCATCCACCGCAGGGATGGAAGACATTCGAGAATCGCTGGCGACGTGGCTGACATCTCCTGACAACCATCTGTTCGCTCAGGTAATGGCCAATCGGGTCTGGACCGATCTGATGACGCGCGGGCTTGTGGAACCTGTGGACGATTTCCGAGCCACCAATCCGGCGTCGAATGCAGCATTACTGGAGGCACTGGGAAATCACTTCCGTGATTCCGGCTATTCGATTCCGGAGCTGATTCGGGTGATTGCCAATTCCCACGTGTATCAGCTCAGTTCCGTTCCGAATCAGACGAATGAGATTGATGGTCGCGGCCATTCCCGGCATTATCGACATCGTCATCGCGCCGAGGTGCTGCTGGATTCGCTCAGTCAGATTACGGGGGTGCCGCAGGACTTTGCGGCAATGCCACCGGATACCAATTCCCGCCAGATCTGGACACATCGCACCGACTCGTTGTTTCTGGACACCTTTGGTCGTCCGGACCCCAATCAGGATCCGCCTTGTGAGCGAACGGGCGATTCCACGGTTGTCCAGAGTCTGCACCTGATGAACTCCGATCAGTTGGCCGGGATGGTCACAAATTCGGAGGGTTTTGTGCACAAATTTGCCGATCAGAAACTAACAGCAGAAGAGACAGCAGGAGCAATTTATCGGCGTGTCTTCAGCCGGGATCCGGATTCTGAAGAGCTGGCGCTGGTGACTGGTCTGTTGCAGGCTGAAGGCACAGATCGCCGTCAGGTGATTGAGGACCTGATGTGGGCGATGCTCAATTCAGCTGAATTTGTGATTCAGGATTAGCGCGTGGAGATGGTGCAGACGAAGCTCGTTCGGACTGCCCGAACGAACAGCAACCACGGGAGAACATTCGATGTCAGTTTACCGACGGTGTGACGGGGTAACTCGCCGAGGATCGATTCAGCTGGGGCTGGGTGGATTTCTGGGAACGGGTCTGGTGGCAGGTCTGCAGGCTCAGGCTGACAATTCGGACAGCCCTTCGCCGGCAGCGAAGGCAACCAGTTGTATTCTGATCTGGATGGATGGCGGTCCGACGCATTTTGAGACATTTGATCCCAAGCCTGATGCGCCGGCGGAATACCGCGGTGAGTTTTCAGACATTGAAACATCTGTGCCGGGAGTCGGGTTTTCAGAGAACATGGTCCGGCTGGCGGCAGGTCTGAATGACTTTGCCATGATTCGCTCCATCCGGCATGATCAGGGAAATCATGGTGCCGGGAATCACTACATGATGACCGGAGCACCGCCGCGGATTCCCGTCGGCTGTGGTGCCTTTGTCAGTTTTCATCCGAGCATGGGTTCTGTCGCTGCTCGCGAACTGGGCCAGGACAACGGACTTCCGGCCTACTTCAGCATGCCGCGGATGTCGCGTTCCGGCGGACCGAATTTCCTGGGTGCTCAGCATGCCCCGTTTGTTGTGGCTGACGACCCTAACCGCACCAATTTCAAGGTTCGCGATGTTGCACTGCCGCGTGAACTCAGCGAGACGCGATTCACATCCCGCACAGAGTTGCGTTCCAAAGTGGACCGCATGTTGCGGATTCGCAATGAAGCTGCGGGTGATCCGTCGCTGGCCTTCGACGAGTATTATCGGCAGGGACACAACCTTGTCACCTCCGTTGCCGCTCAGCAGGCCTTCGACATTCATGGTGAATCTGAGGAGATGCGGGACCGTTACGGTCGGGACAGTTTCGGCCAGCGATGTCTGCTGGCCAGAAGACTGGTGGAAGCGGGCGTGCCCTTTATTACCGTTTACGACGGTGGCTGGGATCATCACAGCAATCTGTTTGGTGCACTGAAAACACGCCTGCCGGCGTGGGACAATTCCGTGGCAACGCTGATTCAGGACCTGAAGGAACGTGGGCTGCTGGACAGTACGCTGGTCATTGCTCTCGGGGAATTTGGTCGTACGCCGAAGATCTCCACATTGTCCGGGCAGACACAGGCCGGGCGGGATCACTGGGCGAACGCGATGTCCGTGCTGTTTGCCGGTGGTGGAACACCGGGTGGAACAGTGGTTGGTGCAACAGACCGCAAGGGATTCTCTGCCGTCGACAGAGTTCTGTCTCCGGAGAATTTTGTGTCCACCGTGTATACGAAGCTGGGCATCAATCCCAACAAAGTGCTCTACACACCACAGGGACGTCCAACGCACCTGGTCAGCGATCCTGAGCCGATTTCGGAACTGCTGTGAGTGGTTCCTGGCGGGCCGCATGGCTGGAGTTGCAAACGACGATGGTGAACAGGATTTCTTTGCTGCTGACGGCGGTCTGTATTCTTGGCGGCAGTGTGGCTGGGTTCGAGGCACCTGTGCTGAACCGGCTGACTCCCGGAGGCGGTCAGCGGGGCAGTACCGTGACTGCAAGGATCGACGGCAAGGCCGGCTCTGATGCTGCGTCCGTCATGTCCATTGGTGGAGAACTGCAGTTGCAGTTCACCGAAAAGCGTGATGCACTGCAGATAGTAATTCCGTCAGATGCCAGCCCGGGTGTGCACTGGATTCGGCTGTGGAATGAACAGGGGGCCAGTGAACTTTGTCCGTTCATCGTTGGTGTGATTCCGGAGATTACAGAACAGGAATCGAATGATCGACTGGCAGAAGCTGTGGCACTGCAGCTGCCCGGGGTGACGGTCAACGGAGTGCTGGAGAAATCAAATGATGTTGATTCCTTTGCGGTGCAGCTGAATTCCGGTGAGACGCTGGTTGCGTCGATGACCGCGAATCGCATTCTTGGTTCTCCCATGGATGCAGTCCTGCAGATCACCGATCCCGCGGGCATCGTGGTTGCACAGAATGACGATGACGTCACCTCAGATCCCCTGGCCACATTTACTGCTCCACAGGACGGAACGTGGCACGTGCGTACGTTTGCCTTTCCGTCAGCACCGAACAGTACGATTGGGTTTGCCGGTGCCGCAACTTACGTTTATCGGCTGACGTTATCCACGGATGCTGTCGTGCATCACACGGAACCACTTGTGAGACAGCAGGGGACTGGTGATCAGCGAGTCTTTTTGCGGGGCTGGAACATTACAGTTCCGGAGGCTGTTCTGGCAGCTGATTCAGAAGTGCTCACCGGGCAGTTTGCATTGCCACGAGTGGTCCGCAGTGTCTCAGAGCCGGTGTTCAGCGAAGATCAGCTGCAGACTGAAGTGCTTCCGATTCCGTCAGCATTGTGCGGCAGGCTTATGGATGAGCGGACAGATGAGTTTCTGATTGATGTGACCAAAGGCATGCGACTGCGATTTCGCGTGGAGAGTCGGCGGCATGATTCACTCATGGACCCGGTATTAAGGATCCATGATTCTGCCGGCAGGCAGCTGCAGGAATCGGATGACATCAGTGGTACTGATTCAGATATCGATCTGGTGCTCACGGCAGCGGCTGACGATCGCCTGAAGGTGTCGCTCACCGATCGATTTCTGGCAGCTGGCGAGCGTTATTACTATGTGCTGCGGATTTCAGAACCGCAACCGGAATGTGAGGTCACGACGGCAGGTACGGCGTTCATGGTCCCTGCTGACGGGGAACTGAAGATTCCGCTCACCGTGACTCGGTTGCAGGGTTATTCGGAAAAGCTGAGTTTTCAGATCAGCGGGCTTCCGGAGCATGTTTCTGCTACGGCAACAGTATCAGAGAAAAGCGGTGACACGGCAAAGAAGGCCGAGGTGACTTTGAAGAATGTCGGCGGCGCTGGGTGGTCCGGAGAAATTCAGATCCGGGCGACGGGGGAAGAATCGGGAGCGGAATTTGCTGTTGTCTGGAATGCACCCGATGGAAGCCGGCAGCAGCGGTTCTGGCTGACCGCGGTTGCTCCTGCGGCTAAGTGATTGGTTCTCGAACAAGCCTGCGGCTCTTCACGGGAATCCCCAGCAGCAGCAGGCCGGCGATTGTCAGCAGCATGCCCCAGAGTGCAGCCGGCGTCACGGCTTCTTCAAAAAACAGCACCGCGCCGACGGCACACATCGCGTTCTGCGAGGCGTTGATCACGTTGGCGCGACTGATGTTCATCTGCTTCATAGCTGCCGTAATCGAGAAGAAGCCGAGCGCATTGAATATCCCTGCGATCGCTATTGTGAACCATTCCTCACTGTCAATCTGAGCGATCTGTGCGAGCGAAAGCTGAGTCAGGCTCAGCGGACAGAGAATCAGAAACCCGGCCGCGCTGAACAGGAACAGAGTTCCGGCGATGGGCATTCTTGAGCGGACAGCGTGTCGAATGTAGACGCCGCTGACTCCGTAGCAGAGCCCCGAAATCACGGCGGTGAAGACACCGGGCAGGGCGGTGAATGCCAATGCCTGGGACTCAGCTGCTGCAACGGGATCCACTTCGGGCGGGCCGGCTGCAGCCCTTGCTTTGGCGCCGGTTGAGAGAAACAGGATCGCCGTCATCATGATTGCGATACTGACGGCGGTGCGGAGCGTGACTTTGTCCCCCAGTACTGTGCGACCAACGATTGCTCCGCTGCAGATGATGGAGGCGAAACAGATTGGGACCGATACGGCCAGGCCGATGTACTTCAGCGAGAGCTGAAATGCAAAATTGCCACCAAGCTGATTGAAGATGGCGGCGATTGCGATGGGACGTACAAAGCTCCATTCGGCAAAGGATGCCCGTGGATCCAGGCTGCGACGAAAGATGAGCACGACGGCAACGAGGAATGTTGGCAGCGCCTTGGTTCCCGAGACCCACATGTCCCAGCCAATTCCCGCTTCGGGCCGTGCCAGCTGCCGCAGGGCCATGTTTGCAATGGAATAGGTGGCTGCTGCGACGAGCCCGAGTATGACCGCGGTAACAGGTTCCTGCGGGACAGATTCGGTGTTTGACTGCGAACCGGACAAGGTGCTGGTCCTGGCGTGGAGAGATGGAAAGCGGAGGCCAGACCAGTACGGGACAGACTGCTGGAGTGGCGTGCTGCAGAGTCTATTTCGGTATGTGGCGGGTACTAGCAGGCAAAATCAGCTTTTCCGCCGGATTCTCAGGGCTCGGCGTTCATGTTCTGCAGCGTCTGCTCAACAATCCGGCGGGCATCACGAACCAGTTCCGTTGCTGATTCCCGGTCCGGAGCTTCCGCAATAACACGGACAATTGGTTCTGTGTTGCTGGACCGCACGTGCAGCCAGCGATCGCTCCAGTCCAGTCGTAGTCCGTCACCATCCTTCGCATTTGCGTCTGCAAATCTGCTGCGTAATGCTTCCCGGGCTGCCGGTACGGCCGCTGCCGGACAGGTCAGACTGTCCTTGACAATCTGGTACGCCGGCAGGGAATCGGTCCATTCCGAAAGAGTGATCTGTTTTTGCGCG
>JALRDR010001062.1 GCA_023262145.1 Planctomycetaceae bacterium
GTGCGGGCCGAACGATTTGCCGCCATGGGCCAGACTATCACTGTCCTCAGTCACCACATCAAGAATATTCTGCAGGGTGTGCGGGGCGGTAGTCATCTGATTCACAGCGGTCTGGAACAACAGGACAGCGATCTGATTCGCAGCGGCTGGAATATCGTTGAACGCAACCAGAACCGCATCTATGACCTGGTCATGGATATGCTCAGCTTCAGTCGGGATCGAGTTCCCGTGCTTAAGTCCGCTGATCTGAACGCACTTGTTGCCGAAGTCACGGAACTGTCCTCGGGACGAGCTGAGGAAGCCGGCGTAACGATCGAATTTCGCCCCGGTGAAAGGGTTCCTGCGGCACAATTTGATTCTGAGGGAATTCATCGAGCAGTCCTGAATATCATTTCCAATGCGATTGATGCAGCCGCCGATACAGAAAACGGAGCTGTCATTATTCAGACGGGATACGACATCAATGCCGATGCGATGCTCGTCGCCATCAGTGACAACGGCCCCGGTATTCCTCCGGAACTGCGGAATTCCATTTTCAACGTCTTTGAATCCTCGAAGGGTTCGCGTGGCACCGGAATCGGCCTGCCAGTCAGTCGCAAAATCCTCCGTGAACACGGCGGCAGAATCCGGATTGAAGGAGAACCCGGCGAGGGAACCCGCTTTGTTCTCAGCTGGCCACGCGGCATAACGGGCGTCTCGGATGCGACACTGAATCACCCACAACAGCCGCAAAGCTGAATCTTTTCGTCACCTCGCCATGACTGCACAGCAGGAATCGTGCATGAACCAGCAGCCAGAATTCGGCGTCATCTTTGATATGGATGGAGTCCTCGTGGATTCCTACGCAGCTCACTTCATCACCTGGCGAGACAGTTGTCGGCGACATGGTCGCGACTGCAGCGAAGCGGAATTCCTTGTCGGGTTCGGCCGAACCAGCCGGGAATTCATTCGGGACACCTGGGTCAACCCTCCGGATGACGACTGGATCGCGGCCTTTGATGCAGAAAAGGAGCAACGTTATCGCGATCATATCGCGCACAGCTTTCCGGCGATGCCCGGTGCCAGAGAACTCATTCTGGCCCTGCACGCCGCCGGAATCCCCATGGCCATCGGTTCCAGCGGACCACCCGCAAACGTTCAGGACATCGTCAGACACCTGCAGGTGGAACAGCAGATTTCCGTGCGCATCTCCGGCGCTGATGTTGAACGCGGAAAACCTCACCCCGATGTGTTCCTGAAGGCCGCAGCCGGAATCGGTATTCCTCCCGCCCGCTGCGTTGTCCTCGAAGATGCACCCGTCGGCGTGGAAGCGGCTCTTGCAGCCGGAATGAAATGCCTCGGGGTTGTCTCAGCAGGACGCACACCTGATCAACTTCAGCATGCTCACCAGCAGGTTGCCGATAACCTGCTCTCGGTGACTGTGGAGCTGCTCCGAAGCCTGACGGCCAGTGCTCACTGAACCCGCTTTGCAGGATGCTCAGGCCGCTCGCTTCGCGGCCATTGCGTTCGATCGGAAATCCAGCATGCCGTACACCAGACCACCCCGCACAACTGCAAGTTCCGGCTCATCAGCCAGACGCACGTGAAAGCGAAGTCGCTGACCACTTTGCAGGCTGAGTTCATCAGCCAGCAGGTCGGTAAGTCGTGGAGTCTTACTGAGGCCGCCCGCAAGCACCACGGGGATCGTCTCCTGCGGATTCAGCTCCAGCATTCCGTCAGCAACTGCCTCCAGAACTGAAGTGGCCAGTTGAGCAACACTGTCGCTGAGTATCTCAACGAGTTTTGCAACCTGCGAGTTCTGCAGCAAGCCCTTCTCTTCACTCAGCCCCTGACGCCACTCCCGAATCCGTTCGAAATCCGGGTACGATATTCCGGCAGCATCCCACGTATTCATGGAAAACTGATGGGCAATCCGACGATCAATCGCGTTCCCGCTGACAGAGTGTGTGTTTGTTGCATAGACCAGACCATGCCTCGCTACACAAACTGAACTTGCCTCCGCTCCCACAACCGCACTTACGCCGCTGAACAGACTCTGACGACTCTCTGCCAGCATCGCCGCTTCCGCTGCACCCAGAACTCGTGGCTGATAACCCCGCATGCGGATCAGACGCTCCAGAAACTCTGTCCCCTCATCATCGGGACCCACACTCCTCGTTGGTACCGTCAGCACACACACATCGTCCGCACGTTCCGGTTCCGGAAGCATTGTCTGTGTCAGCAGGTACAGCAACTGACGAGCTGCAGCCTCTTCTCGCGGCACTCGCCCGCCCGGAAACAGAGGAATGGGTGGCTGCTGACAGAGATCTCTGACTTGTGCCTGGTCAGTTCCCGCAACCAGCAGACTGTCGCCGCAACTCAGTACAGAAACCTGCTGCGAAGACAAAGCCTGACGCAGTACGTCTGTCGCCGGAAACGCCAGATAAGTGGATGAAACCTGAGCATATTTCAGCGGGCGCACACCCGCAGTGTCCAGCGCCAGCGACCGAATCTGAGATCGACCAAAATCTATCGAACAAATCATGTCCTGATACCTGAATTCCGAGTTCGATTTTTCTCGCTTTCGACCTAACCACGACGACGCGCTGATCGAACTAGCTGTTCCAGACGCTCGTCAAGATGCTGCCGCCGCTGATTCTCCACACCAAACGCTGCCGAATGTCGCGGCCCGCTC
>JALRDR010001121.1 GCA_023262145.1 Planctomycetaceae bacterium
GCCTGACCCAGAGCCGCTCCGATGAGCTTCTGTTCGCAATGACCGCGTGTTGATTCTCGACCACAGCACCCGCGAGCATCTCGGCCCGAAGTCGATCATGCAGCAGCAAAGCTTCTGCAAACTGCCGGGAGTGTTCGGGGGATTCTTTGATCCAGTTTGCCAGTTCAACCTGTTGTTCGGCAGTGAGCGTCTCGTCCAGGTAACCGTGGATCAGATCTGTCGCGGAAGCGGACATCAGGCAACCCCCTCCGCTGTTTTCCCGTTGATACACTCTCGCAACTGATCGCGGATGCGCTGCAGCGCCTTCGCCACCGCATTCGGAGCCATCCCCAGCTTCTCTGCGATCCCGGCTGGCTTGAGATCATCGTGATAGCGAAGTTGGCACAACTCATGGGCACGGCCTTCCAGCAGCTTCAGGCATTCCGAAAGCGCATCCAGCTTGTGACGCTCCTGCGACGAGACTTCGGAGAATGCGGTTGCCAGACACCTCACCGTTTCTTCGTCGAACACGAGCCGATCACGCCGGCGGTGTCGCAGGTACAGTCCGATCTGATTGCGCGCGACTCCCATCACCCACGGAACAAACGGCCGTTCCGGGGTGTAGGCATCGAATGATTCGATCGCTGCCACGGCAATTTCCTGCAGTACATCGTCCCGATCTTTGAAGTCGCGCACGGCCGACGTCACGAACGCCGACACCACCGGCTGGGCCAGTGTCCACAATCGCATTGCCTGTCGTGATTTCTCATCCATTGACCATTTCCTGTTCGCGTCATCGAATACTTATCCGCTCCACGTAAATCGTGACAAAGATTCTGCTTCAATTTGAAATAATACGGGATTCCAGCACCGTAAGTCTTTGCCACGCATTGAAAGTTGATCAGGTCATCAGCCCAGGCTGCACATCACAATCAAGAGATCCGACATCCAAAGATGTCCGTCCCACCTGTGGAGCCGCCTCGCAGATCACCGCCGACAGTGATCCAGCCGAGCAGAGCAGCAAGTCCCACTCGGCAGCGAACAACTCTTCGGGCACGCGGTTCCAGAACTCCCGCCTGGCCACCGTCCTGTCGGGACACCTGATCTTCGTTGCAACCGACCAATTGACGCCGCGACCACCGGTCGCCTTCACAAACTCCGGATCAATCAGCCTGGCGGCGAACTTGTCCGCATGCCCGCTGACAATCGCCAGTTGTTTCCCGTCCAGCAGCGGCCACCACAGGCCGTGGTCCATCAACCGGTACACCGCATTACAGTCGATCTTCCGTTTGATCCCGCCGGCGTACCGGAATCCGTCACGTTCGATACCGACACCGTGAGCCGTGAACGCCGCGTGCGTGAATCGCTCGGCAATGTCCCAGTTGGACTGGCACAGCCATGCCGGAGCGTTGCGGCAGGTTTCGTCGAACAGCGCTGCTGTTTACCACAACATTCGGAAGTTTACCGCGCGAGTACTCGTCGCTGACAGCAGTTGGATGCCACGTTTGTGTGTTCCAGAGCCGATACAGGCATGATCATTGACGCATGCCAGAGAATACGCACACCCAGAAACAGTACGATCATCGACTGCGTCGTCTGATCCAGAAGACCGATGACCTCGACCTTGCTGTTCGACATGGCGTCCCCCGGTCGACAGCTCGCGGCTGGCTTAGGCAAGCCAGCACGGACGTCGTCTCCATCGACGGGCTCGATATGGATGCCGAAGCACTTCAGCGAGAGGTTCTCCATCTGCGACGTCGCATCACTCGACTTCTGGCTCTCCTTCATCTCGTCGTCGTGGCAATTAAAGTGGCCGAGTTCTCCTTCGATCGAATTCGGATTCCCGAGGGAGCCAGGAAGCAACGGTTACTGCGGGCCATTGAACGTACACGAGCGCATCTACCACTTGGTGAAGTGTTGAAGCTGATTGGCATGTCGAGCACGCGTTACCACGCATGGCTGGGTAAACAGGAATGCGGGCTTGATGATCAGCCGTGCTGCCCCAGATCGACTCCACAGCAACTTACCCGACAGGAGTACCTGGCCATCAGAGACATGGTCACAAACGATGAGTACCGCCACGTGTCAACTGGGACGCTGGCAAGAGTGGCTCAACGGCTCGGCCGAGTCTTCGCATCCCCGACCACATGGTACCGACTGGTGCGTGCCAATGAGTGGCGTCGACCACGACAGCGTGTGCATCCGGCAAAGCCGACGGTCGGCATCAGGGCCACTCGGCCTAACGAGATCTGGCACGTGGACACCACGCTCATCCGGCTGCTCGATGGCAGCAAAGCCTATTTGCATGCAATCATCGTTAACTTCTCTCGTCGGTTAATGGCGTGGAGAGTCAATGACACGTTTATCCCCGCTGTTACAGCCGAGATGGTATTCTGAAGAAGCTGGAAGAAGAGAAGCTGCAAGCTCGGGAACTCAGGCTCAAGTCGAACCGAGAACGAAATTGCCACGTCTGTCTCCAGTCAGCATCCGCAACCTGCTGAGCAGGCAATGAACTGATGAATCTGGCCAATCGTGTGCTGATCAGCCGCAGGACCAGTCGACCTACTCCGCTTCAAGCCCAACAGACCAGCTCACTTTGCAATTCTGGTGGGCATTGCAGATGTCGCAAACCGATTGACGCCACCTCCCAGGCTGAGTGGCGAGTACTCGCGCGGAAAAGTCCCAAAGGTTGTGGTGTTTAGCAGCGCTGAAATCTATCGGAGTTGCTGCGATCGGGCTCGCCAAACGGGGAAGTTCATTCCTCTGCTCATTCGAAGTTTACGAGCCCGTAACTCACGCCACGCGTGTCGCAGTGAGGCCACCGGCAAGGGGTTCACCAGTCCAAGTCTCTGATTGCCTGCAGTTCCATGCTGACGCGATTGCCGGCCGTACAAACACCGCTGCGTACGGATTTGCAGAGGCATGGCCCACGTCGAAGTGTCAGTCTGTCGCAGCAGCAATCCTCGTCTACTTCATGGGGATCTGCGCAAACACTGCGGTCCAGAAATGGGCAGAGCACCGGGCGGGCCTCCCCGAAATCGACCCTTTCCTAACCAATCTCTGTTCTACGAAGCGCGGAAGTCACATTAGCCAAATGACTAAGCGATTTGAGTTGCTATCGGTGGGGTTGACCGGAAGCAACACTTTCCGATTCAACTCCGTCCGAAACTCTCGGTTTTCTCTGTCTCTCACGTTGTCCGGGTTGCCACCTCACAGACTGTGTGGCGAGTACTCGCGCGGAAAAGTCCCAAAGGTTGTGGCAAACAGCAGGGTAAGCTGTTCAGGTAAAGCAAAGAAATAAACACACTTTTTCAGTTGTGTTTTTCTGGGTTCATCGTTGCGATACAGCGCCCAAACAAGAAGCCGCGGATCCGGGCACTACTTGTTGGATCAAGCGTTAGGCACTTCACAGCTTGAACAAAGAGAGCGCACTGAGTGCAACACTTTTCCATCATTTCTGCAGCACCGAATTTTCCTTCCCGAACGTCCGCGTACCTTCACTCTCAGTCTGCACGACGCTTTATCGGGGTCGAAGATTGCATCTTCGCAGTCGCCGAGCAGTACCAAGTAATCGCTAACGGCTATAGATCTTGCTGCTCCTTTGAAATTTTTCTGCGCCCTCTGGAGGGCTATCACAATGCCACTCACGTTATTTCTCGCCCGCTTGAAGAAACATTTCCTCAAGCCACAAATTCGACGTCGTCACGCAGCGTCGTCGCGGGGACGCCGATATGATCAAGTCGTCAATCGCGTAGTCGACCCGCTCGAGGATCGCACGTTACTGGCAGCGGAATTGTTCTACGAGGGAGCGTCCAGCGATCTTTTGCTCACCTATGACGCCAGCAGCGAAAAGTACCAGCTGGTGAATAATGGGACCGCTGTTTCCACCGCCGACGCGGCGAATGCCTCCTCTGGCGGCATTCGCGTGACGGGTACGAGCGGTGCCGACGTTCTGCGACTCGACACAGCGTCGCTCT
>JALRDR010001128.1 GCA_023262145.1 Planctomycetaceae bacterium
GGACATGGTGCCGTTCCCAAAATCCCACCACCGGTACCACTTCGGTCCCGGGAAGTAGACATTGCTGAAGGCTCGTTCCGGTGCTGGTCCCAGCCAGAGATCCCAGTCCAGTGTCTCGGGAACCGGGTCAGCCTGCTGTGGACGCTGATCCACAAATACGATGTCCCGATTTTTCTTTGCATCTTCCTCCGACTGCAGCCCCCAGGCTCGTCCCACCCAGACATGACATTCCGAAACAGCACCTATCGCGCCGCTCTGAATCAGCTCCACCACGCGACGATAGTTTTCGCCGGCATGAATCTGCGTGCCCATCTGAGTCGCCACGCCGGCTCGAGCTGCCGCTTCCCGAATAATGCGTGCCTCAGAAACACTGTGCGTGAGAGGCTTTTCACAGTACACGTGTTTCCCCAGCTGCAGCGCCGGAAGTGTGGCAAACGCGTGAGTATGCTCGCAGGTGCTTACAACGACCGCATCGAATTCAGCCGCCCGATCGAAGAGACGTCGGAAGTCCCTTTCTGTCCGGGCCTTTGGATGTTCCTCTGCTGCGCGAGCAAGGTTGTCCGCATTGACGTCGCAAAGAGCAACAATTTCCTGCGTAGCGACTGAACGCAGATTTCCACCGCCACGACCACCGCAGCCGATGACCGCTATCTTCAGGCGTTCATCCCGAGATGCTGCTGGCGCGGCCCCACCCACAAACAATCCCGCCGAAATCGCCGCGCTGCTGCGCAAGAAGGAACGACGGGGGGATCGGAACGATTTCTTCATGGCGGGCTCCTTTCAGGACATGCTCGAATCAGATCGCTGGCAACAGGCCGCAGCGCGTGCCTGATGTTCGAGTCTGACCTTGTCACCTCCGAAAGGCAAGCCAGGCGGCAGAATCAGGACCGTGCACCAGCACGCGGATTCTGATGAAAAACTGAAATCACTGCAGACACAATACAGGGAACTGATGTATGCTCAGCCACAAACATCAGTGGCCCTGCTCAGGTCCCCCCGGAACTCGCTCCGCGGAACCCTGTCACGTCTGAATCCTCATCCGCCTCCAGCCAGTTAAATGCCAGGTTATGTACGATCTGATCGGAGATATCCACGGATACGCCGATGAACTTGTCCAGCTGCTGGAGACTCTTGGCTATCAGGAATCTCAGGGCGTCTACCGACACCCGGAGCGTCAGGTCATCTTCTGCGGCGACTTTATTGATCGTGGGCCGAGAATCCGCGACGTGCTCCAAATCTGTCGTAACATGTGCGAATTCGGCTCCGCAGAAGCGGTGATGGGGAATCACGAATTCAACGCACTGGCTTACGCCACACCAGATCCGTCCCGCCCGGGAAAACATCTCCGTACGCATACCGACGGAACACGCAGACAGCATCAGGCAACACTTGAACAGCTCAGCGAAACAGAACTTCAGGATGCGCTGGACTGGTTCCGCAATCTGCCGATCTGGCTCGACAAGCAACAGCTGCGGGTCGTACATGCCTGCTGGGATCACAGAGATATGCTGGTGATCGGCGAAGCGCGGCCGGAAGGTACCTCCCTCGATACGGATTTTCTGATTCGAGCCACTCGTATTTCCGATCCGCTGTATCGAGCCGTGGAACGAACCCTGAAAGGCCCCGAGATGCGTCTGCCGGGCGGCATTTCCGTGACTGACCGGGAAGGCAATGTTCGCCGCCACGTAAGAACGCGGTGGTTTGAACGACCGGAAGGCAGATCATGCGCCGAATACATGATGCCGCGTGTCAATCTGCCGCATCTGCAGACAACCATGGTCACCGACTCCGATCGACCGGCACCCTATGCTGCAGATGAGCCGCCTTTGTTTTTTGGACACTACTGGCTTTACGACGCCACCCCGGCACCGCTGCGACCGAATATCGCCTGTCTCGACTACAGTGTTGCACGCAACGGTATGCTGACCGCCTATCGCTACAACGGCGAAAAACGACTTTCGGCAGCATCGTTTGTGTCTGTTCGCCGTCCTCCGGACAATACAGATGCGGTTCACGAATCTCCACAGCAGGATTCCTGACCGATGACTGACAATCACGCGGAAGTAGCGGTGATCGGTGGAGGAATTGTCGGGCTGGCAACGGCATGGCAACTGCACCTCCGTAATCCCTCACAACGCCTGTTGATCCTCGAAAAGGAAGCCACCGTTGCTTCCCATCAGACTGGCCTCAATTCCGGCGTACTGCATTCCGGAATCTACTATCGCCCGGGATCGCTCCGCGCTCGTAATTGTCATCTGGGCCGTATCGCACTTCAGGAGTTCTGCAGCGAACACGGAGTGGCATGGGAACAGACCGGCAAGGTCATTGTCGCCACAACTCCTGATGAAGCCTCACGACTCCAGTCGATTCTTGACCGAGGTCAGCAGAATGGTGTCCGCTGTCGGCTGATTGATCGTGAGGAACTGCTGAGTCTGGAACCACACTGTTCCGGGATCGCAGCCATTCACGTACCTGAAGCAGGCATCGTTGACTACGTCGGCGTCTGTCGCAGGATCGCTGAGCTCCTGCAGCAGGCTGGACATCGACTGCAGTTCAACTGCAGGGTGACCGGCATCAGACAGCGGGCAGACAAGGTGGATCTGCAGACCACAACAGAAACATTTTCCGCAGCTCAGGTGGTGAACTGTGGTGGCCTGTTCAGTGATCGCATCGCGCGACAAAGCGGACAGCGGCTGAAGGAACGGATCGTCCCGTTTCGTGGCGAATACTACGAACTTCACCCGTCAGCCGAACACTTCTGTCGCTCCCTGATCTACCCGGTTCCAGATCCGCGGTTTCCGTTCCTGGGGGTACACTTCACAAGGATGATCGGCGGTGGCGTTGAGTGCGGGCCAAATGCAGTACTGGCACTCGCTCGCGAAGGCTATACATGGAAACACATCAACCTCCGCGATCTCCTGGAGTCCCTCACTTATTCCGGATTCCTGAAACTTGCTGCTGCCAACTGGAAGACCGGAATTCAGGAGATTTACCGCTCGCTTTCAAAGGCAGCCTTTGTTCGCTCACTGCAGAAGCTCATTCCTGAGATTCGCAGCGAACATCTGCACTCCGGACCGGCTGGTGTACGTGCACAACTGCTGGGCCGTGACGGAAAACTGATTGATGATTTTGTAATTCAGCGCGAGAATCGCGTCGTCAATGTCTGCAATGCTGCCTCACCCGCCGCCACCGCCTGTCTGAATGTCGGACGGATTATTGCGGAGCAGATCTGAGCGCGCCGTACTCCTGGGTCCGGGTGTAATCGATACCCGCCTTGTGTCAGGTTCAGTCGCCCGAGTACGTCTCGCAGAATCTCTTCAGACTCTCCAGCTCCCGACGACTGGCATCGCACTGAGATTTCTTCATCAGCCACCCGAACAGCAGCAGAATGATTCGGAAAAATCCCTTCGGGAACACTTCTGAATTCTGTGTCACCAGCGTTCGGCCAGCGGCGATCGATTCGAAGCGGAACTCGGAAAAGATTCCGAACATGCTTCCTTCCATGCGAACGGCATTATGAACCGGTGGATTCCACTGCGTCACAATCCCTTCAAATGTCATCCGACGTCCATTCTCTTCCGTGACCGTTCGGAATGTTGTCCCCACACCGTCCTCAGTGCGCTGCAGGGTTTCATCCTCAACCACAGTCAGACTCCACTCCGAAATGTGATCGCTGGTGAGACGAAAAACATCTTCAATACTGCGATTGATCTCAATCGATGCGGAGTTGCGAAGCATCATTCGTCCTTCACTGCTGAGTCAGATTGCCGGTTCCGCCGGGCAGACACTCAACACTCAACTGCGGGAGCGGAACAGTTGCGCGGCCTTGAGCACAGTGTTGTACTGGATTGTTGCGATATGGTCCGGATCTTCTGCATATCCCCCGGCCATTACGATCACAAGCGGACACTGCAGACGGCGGCTGAGCTCAAAGACCAGATGGTCCCGCTGCTGCAGGCCGCGCGCGGTTACCTGCAGCCCGCCCAGAGTATCTCCCTGCCACGGATCCGCACCAGCGAGAAAATAGATCATCTCGGGCTCGAAGCCACTGATGATCTGCTCCAGCCCTGCTTGCCATGCGGCCAGATATTCAGCAGTCCCGGTCCCAGGTTCCAGTGCCACGTCCAGATCACTGCTCATTTTCCGCACCGGAAACGCCTTGCGAGCATGCAGGGAAAATGTCCTGACCGAATTGTCTTCCTGAAAAATCGCCGCCGTCCCGTCCCCCTGATGCACATCTCCATCGACCACCACCGCTCGCTGCAGACGACGCTCCGACTGCATCACCCGCACCGCTACTGCCACGTCATTGAACACACAATACCCGGCACCGCGATCAGGAAATGCATGATGCGTGCCTCCGGCAAGATTAACGGACAGACCATCCTGCAAAGCACTCCGCGAAGCCGCGATCGTCGCCCCCGTCGAACGACAACTTCGCTCCACCATCTGACGACTCCATGGGAATCCAATGCGGCGCAGCTCGCTTTCCGTCAGCTCGCCGGAAAACACCCGGGAAATCCAGTCGTGGGTATGCACCAGCGCCAGTTGCTCTGCTGTGGCTGCCGGAGGAATACAGAAATCTGTGGCCGCAAAACAGCCGGAGTTCTGCAACCGCTCGCGAAGCAGTCGATAACGCTGCATTGGAAAGCGATGACCGTTCGGCAACGGCAGGACAAACAGATCGGTGGTGTACAGTTTCATCGACAATTGATCGCTGCCAGCCCGTGACAGCCCGCTAAGAGGCATTCAGATGACATTGCACCACTCACATTTCATTACCCGACACCATCGGTGACCCGGCCGAGGACCACGACGTGGCAACTCTGTGCTCCGGCCCTCAGCAGGACCTGGGCTGCAGCAGCACAGGTGGCTCCCGTTGTCAGCACATCATCCACAAGCAGTACTCTGTGTCCACGTACGTCGTCAGGAGATTTCAACTGAAAACTGTCCTGCTGATTTTCAAATCGTCTGGCCATTGCCACACGCTTCTGAGGTCGTGAGGCACGACTTCGCAACAGCATGTGCAGGTCCAGTGGTATTCGATGTCGTCGAGCAATCTCGGCGGCAATGCGTTCTGCCGGATTGAAATGTCGCGTCAGACGTTTCTTCCAGTGCTGCGGGATCGGGACCATCAGCGTCGGAGCCCACTCCACAATTGCATCAGAACAGTGATTCGCCAGAAGCTGACCCAGACATTGTATGCGAGCCGACGACCACGACCATTTCGCCGCCAGAATCTCACGCCGCAGCAGTCCTTCGTATGTCCCCAGGGAGACGGCTGCTGAGAACCGCAGCCTGCGTCCCCGGCAATGCACACAATCGCGATCGATTGCCGACCAGGGACCACACTCCGCGCTGCAGCGACGACAGCGATGCCGAGGACTCGGGGCCAGTTGCTGTTCACAACCATGACAATAACAGGGCTGCGACTCATCACCCTGGCGCGTTTCCCCACATCCCGCACAACAGTCATCAAGCAGGATTTCTGCAAACTCATGTAGCAGGCTGAGCAGCGGCTGAACAGCATTGACCACAGGACGGTCCCCCGGCAAACCATGAACATTCGTCGCCTTATGCAACACAAGGGGAGGGGACCGGCTGAGGCATGCCGGGCGTGCGTCCGCGAACTGACAGCCAGTAGTGACAGCCAGCAGTGACAGGGCTGATCCAGGGAAATAAGATTACCACCCTGATTCAGCAGTTGCGCAGTCTGCCGCACAGATCGAATCAGAACAAGTCCGAACGTCCGCAGAGTTGCACAACGACGAAATTCTTCAGCGCCGTTGAATTCTGCGGAAGTAGAAGCCCGCGCTAGCCGGCTTTGGGAGCAGATTTGTCTGCTGCCTTTCCGGCGGTTTTCCCTGCTGACTTTGCAGCAGCCTTGCCGGTACTCTTTTTGGCTGTTTTCTTCGCTGCCTTCTTCGCAGTCTTTTTCGCAGCCTTCCCTGCAGCCGTACCGCCCTCAAAAACACGGTCCCAGCCGCTCACAAATTTCTTCGAACTTCCTGTATGGACTGTGTATCCGGTCATCTCAGCTATCTTCTTCTGACTTGCAGGGTCTGGTTCGCAGGGTCTGGGGAAACAGCAGTAAAGCGACGACACCAGTGCGGTGCCCGGAGTATGTTAGTCGACAAACTGCGTTCTGACTATCACTGACTGCACGGGAATGCTCACCCGGCTGATCAGCAGGGCGTGCTGCAGAAGCCTGCTCAGGAACTCCGCCGGGACATTTCCTGCAGGCGTCTCAGCCGTGTAAACAGATGGGTCAGCCGTTCATCGCGTTCTCCGCGATCGCCGCCGACTACAGCATGCTCGGTGGGATCCTCTGGTACTTTGTCCGCCTGAATTTCCGCTGCGGCAGACTGGCGTCCGCGCAGCTGCACGATACTGAGCATCTCAGGGGAGTACTCTTTGGCAGAAATACCGTTGACGGGGTTTTTTGTCTTTGGCTGATCGTTGCGATGTACTGCCTGCCGCGGAGGCTGAGCTTCCAGGGTGAACCATCCGGCAGACCCGCTTCCAGCACCGTTTCGCAGCAGCGCTGCGATCGCATCATCCGAGGTGGCCACAACCTGCGCATCCTGAATTCCACGGGAACTGAAGCGTTCCTTCAGCCCGTTCGTTCGCAAGGCGGCGTCCGGCATTGCAGGCTCGCCGGCATTGCCTGGTTCGGCGGCCGACGGCGGATTCGATCCGTCCATCTCATTGACAGCAGCTTCTGCACCGGGAGCAATCGCGAGGTGAGCAGTTGCAGTTGCCGGGATCTCCGCTGCTGCCGAGTCTGCATCCGTCTGCTCCGCGTCATCATCGCCGCAGTAGCCAACTTCAACAGAGTACCCGGTTGACGTTCGTGACAATTCCACTTCGGCAGCGGGCTGCGTCTCCGCCTGCGTCTCAGCGGTTACTGATTCCGCAGTCGAGCTGACAAATTCATTCGGCAACCCGACAATTTCAACGACTTCATCATCACCCGCCGGGGCGTATTCATGGGCCGCCGAATCCTCTTCATCCTCCTGCCAGTCGTCATCCAGAACACCCAGATCCCATTGATATGCCAGATGTCTCAGTCGCTGCAGCGCGCTGCGAATGATCTCCGGATCAACGACATGCTGATTACGTTCCGCAGCAACAGCAAGACACTCATCCGCCAGTACGGCCAGCGATGCCGGCAGACCAGCGCAGGTCTGCAGCACAAGTTGCCCGGCTGTTGCGGAGAAAACTTCTGCAGCGTCTCCGCCACAACAGCGCAGATGTCTGTTCAGGAACTCCAGTGATTCTTCCATGGACAGCGGTTGCAGGAATTCGCTGCAGCGAATTCCACTGCGGAAGTACTCGTAATCCGGGCGGGAACATTCCAGCTCAAACGAAGCGGGGGCAGTACCGATGACCCGCAGCAGTCTGCGTCCCTGAGACGACTCTTCTGACAGCCCGCGCAGCTCATTCAGGATGGGCACCGGCACCAGGTGCAGGTCATCCAGCAAAAGTACTACCGGCCCCCAGAAGTCCAGACTCTGATGCAGTTGCTCAATCACACGCCACGTCGTCAGTGGTTCCGTCAGTTCAGCTGAATGAGTGGCACTACCGGCCTGACGCAGGGCGGCGTGCATGAGCACCTGCCGCAGCGTTTGCTGCGAATCCAGACTTGCTCCGGAGACCAGAATGGCTCTCCCGTCATTTTGCAGGGTTCTCTGCAATGAGCGCAGCAAAGCCGTTTTCCCGCAGCCGGAGAGTCCGGTCACCAGCGCCAGACCCAGACCGGACCGCAGACAGCGCAGGAGTCTGGGCTGAATGGCGGCAATGCATTCTGAGACAACAAAGGCTTCTGCCGGCGCCGCAGCCTGAAATGGCTGGCGATGAAATCCGAAGTGCTTTTCGTACATGCTGTTTCCGTTCGCTACAGGAGTCCGCGCACCTTCGCATCCTGCGATCCACGAATCTCCATCTTCTTCATCGGGTTCGTGAAGAAGGACTCTTGAGAACAACCGATATTACCGGAACACTCGATCGGAGTGGTCTGCAGAACCCATCCCCAGGTGAGCTTCCGCACCATCCAACCGAATGCGCTGGCATGATTCGGTGAGAATTGCCGGTGCCGGTCGCCTGCCGGTCCGCCTGCAGGCAGCCGGATCACAGCCGCAGAATTTCCACTTCCCGGCACTGCAGCAGTGCACAAACCGACTTGCCGGAATTTCCCGGATGAGAAAATGCGGCAAATCGGCCGCCAGACTTCTCCTCTTTCAGCGATTCAGCAGAAACTGCCGAAAAACAACATCGAATACGGCATAGCGGACGTTTAGACTGCGAGCAGACGTGTGGTGAAAGTTCATAACGGCATAGGCACACTTGTCCGCCCCGCAGAACTTCCGCATGCGAAAAAACAATCGATGGCAGCCAGTCATCCTGAATCCTCAACTGTCCTTCGGGACGTCTGTTGTCGGTCAGGACTGCAACTGGGTCGCTGCCGGTAGCCCGAACGTGTACGGGCATTCGGGGCAGGTCTGCTCCGGGAATCAATCATTGTGCAGAGCGGACTGTGTTCGTTCGGAATCAGAAAAGGATGGGAAAGTTGAGTACCGTAGAGAACTCGACAAAGACGATTAACGGGGCGCAGATCCTGGTTGAAATGCTGCTGCGCTTCGGCACCAAAACCATGTTTGCCTATCCTGGTGGTGCCAGTATGCCGCTCCACCAGGCACTGCGAGCTGAACGGGATCGCATTCGCACAATTCTTCCGCGGCACGAACAGGGCGGCTGCTTTGCTGCTCAGGGAATCGCCCGTACCACCAGCCAGGTTGGTGTCGCGATGGGTACCAGTGGCCCTGGTGCAACCAATCTTGTCACGGCCATTGCCGATGCCAAACTGGACAGCATCCCCATGGTCTGCCTCACAGCACAGGTGCCGCAAAGTGTCATCGGGACCGATGCCTTCCAGGAAACTCCGATTGTCGAAGTCTGCCGCGCAATCACGAAGCACCACTATCTGATTACCAGCGTTCGTGATATCGCTCGGGTGATGAAGGAAGCATTCCATATTGCTTCCACTGGTCGCCCCGGTCCCGTGCTGGTGGATGTGCCCAAGGACGTCCAGCTGGCTGAACTTCCACTCGACGAAGTTGACTTTGATCCTCCGATGAATCTGCCCGGTTATCGTCCACAGGTGCGACCAGTGGCTGACGAACAGGTTCGGCAGATCATTGCAGCCGTAAGACGCTCAAAGCGTCCGGTTCTGTACGTTGGTGGCGGCTGCATTCAGGCAGATGCATCCGAACAGCTCACGAAGTTTGCGCTGAAAACGGGCATCCCGGTTGCCATGACTGTAATGGGGCTCGGAGCATTCCCGGGAACGCACCCAAATTCGCTGCACATGCTGGGGATGCATGGCACTGTCTACGCCAACTTTGCTGTCGACGAGGCTGACCTGCTGATCGCCCTCGGCGTTCGCTTCGACGACCGCGTGACCGGCAAGCTCGACGAATTCGCGCGGCACGGCAAGATCATTCACATCGACATTGACGTTTCTGAAATCCACAAGAACAAGGAAGCTCACATCCCCATTCATGGCGATGTGAAGGACTGCCTGACAGCGCTGAATGCCGCACTGACGGAGGACGATGTTCCCGTTCTCACCGAATGGCATCAGAAGATTGCCGGATGGAAGCAGAAGCACCCGCTTTCCTACCGTGATGCCGGCGACGAAATTGTTCAGCAGTACGCCATCGAAGAGCTCTGGCGACAGACGCATGAACGCGATACCTACATCGCTGTCGGCGTTGGCCAGCACCAGATGTGGGCTGCACAGTACTACAAATTTGACAAACCGCGTCGCTGGGCCAGCAGCTCCGGACTGGGCACAATGGGGTTCGGTCTTCCCGCTGCAATGGGAATTCAGACCGCTCACCCGGACTCGCTGGTGATTGATATCGACGGAGACGGGTCGTTCCAGATGAATATTCAGGAACTGGCCACTCTGTTCTGTGAAAAGCTGCCGGTCAAGATCCTGCTGCTCAACAACCAGCACCTCGGCATGGTGGTACAGTGGGAAGATCGATTCATGTCCGGCAGACGGGCACACACTTACCTCGGCCCCGTTGATCATCCGGAAGCACTTGGTGAAGGTTCCGGGGTAATTCCTGAAGAAACCTTCCCGAACTTCGTGCAGATTGCTGAAGGTTACGGAATCAAGGCCCGTAAGGTTCGCAGCAAGGCAGAGTACCCGGCGGCGCTGGCAGAAATGCTGGCACACGACGGACCGTACCTGCTCGATGTAATCTGCTCCTACCAGGACCACGTGCTGCCCATGATTCCCAGCGGCCGCACAGTGCGCGATATCATCACGGAATGACATTCAGGAAAGCAGCACGCAAAGCGGTTAGTCCTGCGGCAGACAGCCACTGCCGCAGCGCAACTGGCCAGGCAGATAAGCTGCCTGAAGTGCAGACTGCCTGGCACTGAGCCGCGAAGGCCGCGACTGAACGTCGCGGCTTTCTTCGTAATGTAGCGATGCCTGCCCTGCCAGGCGGCCGGATCATTCCACGGCAGCCGGATCATTCCACGGCAGCCGATTGTCCTGCGGCCTTATCGCAGTCTTCTGGCAATTCCCTCAAAAGAAAAGTCTGTCCGGAAACGATCGTCCAGAGCTTTGCCACGGTTCAGCACTTCAGCGTCCGGAACACGTTCTGCCTGCATGCTGCCGACCACCACGACGCCTTCAGATCCTGGCAGACTGAAGACATAAGTCTGAGGAAATGATTCGCTAATGGTCTGAATATCGCTTCGCAGACCTGCATGCGGATTGATGTTGAAGACAACAGTTCCATTTTCAACCAGCAACTCCTGGATCTCCTTGTAGAACTGCTGGGTTCGGAGTTTGAGCGGAACACCGGTGGAATCGGTTCCCGCAGACGGCTTCAGGAATGCGTCCATATAAATGGTGTCGTATTTGTTGCGGGTGCGTTTGAGGTAATCAAAGGCATCTGCAACGACCAGTCGCACCTGCTCGTTCTGCCGTACAGCAAAGTAGCGTTCGGCAAGTTCAACCACGAGCGGATCAATCTCCACCGCCTCAACATTGACCTCCGCATCATACTTCTGCAGAAAGTGCACCATCGAACCGCCGCCGAGCCCGACGATCATCACCCGCTTGTGCTCAGGCTTGAACAGATAGCTGGCAAACATGTGCTTGAGATAACTGAAGTACAGGACATGCGGTGCCCGCAGGTTGACCTGACTCTCGTAGGCTTCCTCGCCGCTGTCGCGAACAAAAATCAGGGAGCGAACCGTTCCGCTGCGACGCACCCTGATGTGAGAGTAGAGGCTTTTGCGTTCGAACTCGACCTGTCCACCACCGCGCTGCCATGCCATGGTACTGGGCAGGAATGCGATGCCCATGATCAGTACGAGCAATGCTGCCCCCATCCCCAGCAGCATCACTCTGACTCGCCGGGACAGGCCCGGCGACACCGCAACG
>JALRDR010000125.1 GCA_023262145.1 Planctomycetaceae bacterium
CCGCAGCCTGAGGCCGCTCCTGGAAAGCAGCAATTCAGGGCAGATTGAACCGGACCGGGATCATGTCCTCATCGGAAAGGAACGCACCGATGTTGGGCGTCCCGAAGATGCTGGATATCCCATCCGCGGAATTGTCACAGCAGAGCACGTATATCTGCACAACTACGAACCCGATCGCTGGCCAGCGGGTAATCCGGAAACGGGCTATCTTGATACTGATGGAAGTCCGTTGAAGACACTGCTGCTGGAACGGGGCCGTGCGAATCGCAGTGATCTTTTCTGGCAGCTGAACTTCGGAAAACGCCCGGCAGACGAGCTGTACCTGCGTCGATCAGATGCTTACTGCGTCGACAACCTTGCAGTCAGCGAAGCGGCAGCGGAACAGATCCGGACACTGCGACAGCGGATGGAGACGGAACTGCGTGAAAGCGGGGATCCGCGGATGTTCGGCCAGGGAAAAATCTTTGATAATTACCGGCCCACTTCCGGAGCTGGTTTCCATGAACAGTTCATGAATGGGAAACGACCAGCCGCCGGCTGGGTTAATCCCGGAGACTTCGAATCAGAGGTGATCGAATGACCACGAATCGACCAGCGTGGATTGGCCTGCTGCTGGCAGCTCTGCTGCTGAACGGAAACTCCCCCGGTTGCTGTGCGACCGATGCAGAACGACCGAATGTCATCCTGATCATGGCCGATGATCTGGGCTATGCGGACCTGAGCATTCAGGGGGCAGAACACATTCGTACCCCTGCGATCGATCGACTCGGCAGCGAGGGCGTTCGATTCACGCAGTTTTACGTCGCTCAGGCTGTATGCACTGCGTCGCGAGCGGCGCTGATGACAGGCTGCTATCCCAATCGACTGGGAATGCATGGAGCCTACAACCACACCAGCCGTGGCGGTATTGCCGAATCGGAATGGCTGCTTTCAGAAATGTTCGCGGATCTGGGCTATCAGGTCGGCGGCATGGGGAAATGGCATCTAGGCACGCGTGCTGTATTTCATCCGCTGAACAATGGCTTTCATGACTGGCTGGGAATTCCCTATTCGAATGACAACACGAAATACCATCCCGTGCTGTCTGACAGCATGCCCCCGCTGCCGTTATATGATCACCGCAGGATCATAGAGACAGATCCGGACCAGTCACAGTTCACTCGCAGGCTGACGGAGCGGGCCGTGCAGTTCATTGAACAGAACAAGGACGGCCCGTTTTTTCTGTACCTGCCTCATATCATGCCGCACGTACCGATCTTTGCCTCCTCAGAATTTAACGGTCGCAGCGGGAACGGCCTTTATGCAGACGTGATTGAAGAGCTGGACTGGTCTGTGGCGCAGATTCTTGCCGCAGTCAGCCGCTGCGGGCTTGATGAGAAAACTCTGGTCATGTTCATTTCCGACAATGGACCGTTTCTGTCTTATGGGGAACACGCCGGCTCGGCAGCCCCACTTCGCGAAGGAAAGCTCACTGTGTTTGAGGGAGGGGTGCGTGTCCCCTGTGTCGTTCGTTGGCCAGGCAGGATTGCAGCAGGACGCGTGAGCAATCAGCCATGGATGGCAATCGATCTGCTGCCCACATTTACAGAGCTGCTCAATGGCCGCAGACCGGACTTTCCGATTGATGGTCGTTCCGCACTGCCGCTTCTCCTCGGACAACCCAATGCCGCTCCTCCACATGACGCGTTGTTGTTCTACTCCGGTACCCAGCTGCAGGCGATTCGACAGGGAGCGTGGAAGCTGCACTTTCCACACCCTTACCTCACCGTAGCCGCTGAACCGGGACGCAATGGAAAACCATCGAACTGGGGAAAACTTGCGCCCCAGTCGATTACACAGTCCGGAGTTGAGGGAATCGCCAGCCGGCACGGCTATCGGATTGAGCAGCTTCCGCTCTCTCTGTTCAATCTGAATTCGGATCCCGGAGAGGAACACGATCTGGCGGCTCAGCACCCGGAGGTCGTTGCACAACTGCAACGTCTGGCCGATGCCGCTCGGCAGGATCTTGGTGATTCATTAACGGGCATTGAGGGTCAGGGACTGCGTGCCCCCGGATATGATTCTTCAGAGGGAGCCGAATAATGCGTGCACTGCTGATTTTTCTGACCATCACCGCAGTCCTGCTGCCGTCATCGGCGGCTGCAGCGGATCTCCCCGGCATTATTCTGATGATGGGTGATGATCACGGCTGGGAGGAAACTGGCTACAACGGGCATCCCTTTGTCCGCACTCCGGTGCTCGACGCCATGGCGGAAGAGGGTCTGAGATTCGACCGTTTTTATGCCGGGCACCCCAACTGCTCTCCCACTCGAGCAAGTTTTCTGACGGGCCGTCACCCCAATCGTATGGGTACATTCGCCCCGGGCTGGTCAATGCGTCCGGAAGAAATCACCATCGCTGCAATACTGGCCAAAGCCGGTTATCGCTGCGGCCATTTCGGGAAATGGCACGTCGGAACTGTCAGGAAGGACTCGTCGCTGAATCCCGGCGCCATGGGGTTTGATGAATGGCTCTCGCATGACAATTTCTTTGAACTCAACCCGTCGCTTTCACGTAATGGTGCACCGCCGCAGACCATTCAGGGAGAAAGTTCCGAGATTCTGGTCGATGAAACGATCAGGTTTGTCGACAGCTGCCGAGAATCGAAGCAGCCATTTTTGGCAGTTGTCTGGTTTGGGTCACCGCACGAGCCCTACAGCGGCCTGCCGGAAGATCTGGCCCTTTATGATCACCTGCTCAACCAGTATCCGCAGGAAGTTACACTGACATCCAATGAAACCGGGATGCCTGCGAAGCGGCCAAAAGGGCACGTTCTGCGCGAACGCTACGCAGAGATTACAGCGATGGACCGAGCGATCGGGAGGCTGAGAACGCACCTGCAGAACACCGGACTCCGCGATAATACACTTCTCTTTTACTGCGGTGACAACGGCACTTCAGGCGAATCAGCCCTTGGGGAACCACATCGAGGTGTCAAGAGTACCATTTATGAAGGCGGGATCCTGGTACCAGGCCTCGTCGAATGGCCCGCCGCGATCACGCAGCCTCGCACCAGCAATGTGCGAGCTGTCACCAGCGACCTGCTGCCGACAATCTGCAGCATCACGAAACAACCACTGCCTGTCCGGCCACTGGACGGCATCAATCTGAGCCCTGTCTGGGAATCCGGGATGTCTGAACGGCCCGAGACCTTGTTTTTCTGGATGCTGAATCCGGCCGAACTGCAGGCATCACCGCAGACACCATGGGTTGACCCGCGGGAACAAATTGGCACCACCCCGCTCGTAAAGCTGATGGATGGCAAACCAAATCGCACCTTTCAGAACTTTCGCTATGCAGAGATTCCGGAATCGCTGACGCAGGGAGCCCGAGCTGTCATCTCCGGGAATCACAAGCTTGTCATTCACACCCGCACCACGGATGAGCATGTGGAGTTGTTTGACCTGAGCGAGGATCCTGCGGAATCCCGCAATCTGATCAACGAGCAGCGTCAAACAGCAGATCAGCTAAGAAATGAACTGCTGGAATGGCAACGAGGCGTTCGGCACAGCCTTGCGGGAAGCGACTATCCGTAATCCTCCTGCTGCGATCCACACCAGGCTCTGGCTGCCTGTTCGGACACCCGTGAACATTCAACAAGTGCAATCAGGAAACCCTGCCCATGCGACCACTGATCATACTGCTGCTTGCGATTCCGGCGTTTCCCACCGCACTGGGGAAGGAATTACCCCGGGCGCTGATCCTCGGTGATTCCATTTCCATCGGCTATACCCCTCACGTAAGGACACTGCTGCAGGGCAAAGTCAATGTCAGCCGTCCGCAAGCCAACTGCGGCAGCACCATCACCGGACTTGCGGCAATCGACAAATGGCTGGGCACCGCCCACTGGGACGTGATCCACTTCAACTGGGGACTTCATGATCTGTGCTATCGACACCCGGATTCGAAAACGCAGGGCAATCGCGACAAGGTCAATGGAACACAGGCTGTCTCACCGGAGCAATACGAAGAGAATCTGGAGAAACTGGTACAGCGTCTGCAGAAGACCGGGGCCCGACTGATTTTTGCAACAACGACTGTCGTGCCCGACGGAGAAGCCGGGCGTGTTGTCGGAGATGATCGCAGGTACAATCAGATCGCGCTGCGAGTCATGCGGAAGTACTCGGTCGAAGTGAACGATCTGCATGCCCTGACAAGTGGTTTTCCGGCAGATCTGTTCAGCGGCCCCGGAAATGTGCACTTCACGACATCAGGCTCGCAGAAACTTGCGGCTCAGGTGGCAGCGGCAATCACCGCCACCAGAACCACTCCCTGAATTGCTTCATCGGTGCCCGATCAGCAACACCAACGCTACTGGACGTCCTGCATGTTCCGACTGATTCTCCTGTTGTCGCTTGTTTCAGCCGTACTGAGTCCAGCAGCACGCTGTGAACGCCCCAATATTGTGCTGATCATCGGCGATGATCAGGCATGGTCGGATTATGGATTTATGGGGCATGCTGAAATTCATACCCCCAACCTTGATGCGTTAGCAGAACGCAGCATCGTTTTTGAACGTGGCTATGTCGTTTCCCCCCTCTGCAGACCCTCACTGGCAACCATACTGACAGGGCTCTCACCATCAGCACATCGCATCACGGGCAACGACGTGGATGGCTACAACCGTCGAGCAGAACTCGATCTGCCCGTACGCGAGAGATTTCACCAGTTGCCCAGCGTGGTACGCAGCCTGACCGATATCGGCTATCGCACGTTCCAGTCGGGGAAATGGTGGGAAGGATCATGGCAGGATGGTGGATTTACGCACGGCATGACACATGGAGATCCGACGCAGGGGGGACGTCATGGCGACGTCGGACTGCAGATCGGCAGAGGTACGATGCAGCCGGTGTTGAGTTTTATTGACGATGCAGTCACCGCGCAGGAGCCATTTTTTGTGTGGTACGCACCGATGATGCCCCACACTCCACATAACCCACCACCACGCCTGCTCCGGAAATATCAGCAGGCAGACCGAGCCGACGATGTGGCGGCCTATTACGCCTGCTGTGAATGGTTCGACGAGACCTGCGGTAATCTGTTCAGTCATCTGGAAGAGCGGAACGTCCTGCAGGACACGGTGGTCATCTTCATCTGCGATAATGGCTGGGCTGCAGCAAGTACGAATCATCAGGACCCGCATCAGCAACTCTGGAAGCAGTACGCGCTGCGTTCCAAGGGATCACCATTCGAAGCAGGCATTCGGACTCCGATTCTTGTCTCCTGGCCCGGAAAGATCGCGCCAGGTCGCTGTAGCGACCCGGCTCACTCCAGCGATCTGTTTCCGACGATCGCAGCCATCGCAGGAATGTCTGCACCGGAGAACCTCCAGGGCATCAATCTGATCAATGCCGAACTGCGCAGTCGCCGTCAGACGATTTCAGGTGTCACTCATTCTGTTCATAATATGACCCCTGATCATCCGGATCAGGCACTGCAGTACCGCTGGCTGATCCACGGCAACTGGAAACTGATTCGCAGATACAAAGGCATC
>JALRDR010001214.1 GCA_023262145.1 Planctomycetaceae bacterium
GCCGCAGGCTCATCCTCCCGCAGCGGTGATGCAAACAGCACACGCCTGTGGTGCTCCGGCGGCCACACGTCCGTAACCGGCGCTGCAAATTCAATCCAGTCCACAACCGCTCGCGGCATGTCCGGCTGCCTCGGCCAGTACAAAAAGCGATTGTCGTCGTTCAGTGTGCCGTCGTCGTAGAGATTCTGCGGAGTCAACGTGAGCGAATCCGGCTGCAACCGGCCCCGCTGCAACGTTCCCCGCTGAACCGGAAAATTCTCGATCCGCCCCCGCAGTTCATACACCTGCGGCTGATCCGCAGAACTGCCCAGCTCCACCAGACCAACAGGCTCGACCTCCTGCGTTGAACTGTTGATGTTCAGGTTGTAACCCAGAACAAACCGCAGCGGCAGCACTCTGCCACCACTCGGAAACACAGCTGCTGCCTGAACGCGAATGCGAAACTCGCCCGTTGCCGGAAAGTCCCGAATTACCATCCCCTGTCCCGGAGTTCCTCGCGGGGAATTGTGAATGCAGATCTCGTTTCGTCGCTGCACGGAACCAAAGCCGTTCTTCACCTCCTCATCGTTCCATTCCTGTCGAGTCACCTTCGTCTGAGGCTGCTCCGGATCCACAATCACGCTCGCCATGGCTCGTCGAGCAATCTCCAGGTAGCGATCAATCTGCTCCGGCCCCAGCAACATGAACTCCGCCGTGTTATGGAATCGATACGGCTTCAACGGATCTTTGGGAAGCAACTCCAGCAGCTGTAAGTCCACTCCCAGCAGGTCACGCATCGTGTTCTGGTATTCGAAATTCGTCAGCCGCCGCGCTTGTGCTGCCGCTGTTGCCTGCCCCGACTGACGCACATAGGTGCTGATTTCGCCATCTATCCAGTTGGCAATGAACCTGCGTGCGACCTCGTCAGGCTGTGGCTCGTCTTCAGGCGGCATACTGCCCGCCTGCAACACGTCCAGAATTCGCTCCCACTCCCGAACGGATTGCTCCGACCCCATCTTCCCGTCGAGGGTATGCAGAGTCAGCATGCCCTTGCTTTCATCCGGACCGTGGCAACGCAGACAGTGTTCGGCAAAAAACGGACGTACCCGTTCCTCATACTGCTCGTCGCAGACGCCAAATCCAGCACACAAAACCTGCAACAGAACAGCCGTGAGCCAGCCCGACCCCTGTCGACAGAAAATCCAACGACTGCATTCGCTGACAGGTCCGGATGCATCTGCACAGTGCCACGTGTTCTGATCCAGCTTGCTCACTGTCTGCTCTCCAATTCGCATGCAGACGACAGGCCCACAACCTGGTCCACAGCACACCGCACCATGCTCAACTGTTCTCTGATCTCCGGATCGCGCCTCCTGAGGCCGTCACTGAACGCTTTCGTCGACCGCCAGCGCGTACGCCGAAAACTGCTTTTGGTCACTCTGAGCCAGCTCATTGCCGCCGGGCATGTCGGGATAGCTCACCAGATAGTTCTTCTCATCAATCACATTCAGCACATAGTGAGTTGTTGCCGCAGGAAGCGTTGCCACAACAGTGCCGTTCTCCTGCACTTCGGCAGTGGTTCGAAACCACTCTTCATAACGCTCAGTTCCATTGGTTGTATAAATCAAGTCTGCCCGCAGCACCTTCGAGCCACGGTCCTGAATACGAAACGTCACCGTCATCCCCTCCCGCTGGTGCTCCGTCACCAAAGGCACCTGACGCCCTTCACGGCCTGCACCGCGAAATGCCGGATTGTTATACGGATAACTGGCCTGCATCTCTTCCAGAAATTCCGTGAGTCGGCGGTCCATGACGGCAGCCCGCTGCGGTTCTGACTCCGCCAGATTGACCGCTTCCTCAATATCAACCCGCACGGATCTGCCACTCTCAGTTCGATACAGCCGATACAGCTCGAGCGGAACGCTGTTGGGATCATGGCGGTGGTTGTAGTTCCGGACGAGTTTGTAATCGCCGACGCGAATCGTACTCTCCAGAGCGACGCTGTTTGGGAAGTGCCATACCATCGTCTCGCGCGGCCGACCGCTATGATCCCGTACCAGACTGCCATCGGCCGCATCCCCATGCAGCAAATGCGACAGATCCAGTCCATCCAGTTGCTTGCCAGCTCGCGGTTCTGCTCCGACCAGCGACAAAATCGTGGGATAAAAATCCAGCCCGTTCACCGGCACATCCGACTGCTGATCACTGGCTATTTCCGGACCCGTGATTATCAGCGGCACGCGCGTTCCCCCTTCCATGAGCGAAATCTTGCCGCGATCCAGCGGATAGTTGTCCGTGTACACCTCCGTCGGTGGTCCCTCCATACCGC
Source organism: Planctomycetaceae bacterium (assembly GCA_023262145.1). Taxonomy (GTDB): domain Bacteria; phylum Planctomycetota; class Planctomycetia; order Planctomycetales; family Planctomycetaceae; genus SXXK01. The sequence continues at coordinate 2,309 of JALRDR010001214.1, forward strand.
CATTGTCCGAGGTGAAGATCAGGTACGTGTTTTCGCTGAGCATATGCCCGGGCCAGCGTGGATCCTCCGTGGTCTGCAGATGGTCAAATACCTTCCCCAGGTAATAGTCCAGCTCCTCCACCATCGCGCAGTAAAATGGATTCGTCTGTCCCTCACCGGTCCACGCCTGAGGGTTTTGCGGATCGGGCTGTACCCCCAGCTTCGCACAGTACTTGTCCAGCAACGCTCTGCTGCGTGTGTGAATGGGCGAGTGCACCAGCCATGTGGCATAGTACAGAAAAAACGGTCGCTCACCCTGAGCCTTCAGAAACTCCAGTGCATCCTCACTGTTCTGATGATACGGAAATCCGTTCTCATCCAGTCGATACGGATCCCCCTCCGTCGATGTCGCAAAATCGCTCAGACGATCCGGCTTCATGGCGCTGCGGGCACCACGCGAACTGCGCGTCCAGTCAAAGCCCTGATCTTCCGGCTGCGGAAATGCCGTGTGATCAATCGCCATGTGCCATTTCCCGACATGACCGGTCACATAGCCGACATCGCGCAGTGCCTTCGCCAGAGTGTACTCATCGGCAGGCATCCGCCCGCTGTACCACGGCGGCAGCATCGGATGGGCCGTCTTGTGATGTGGACGCGGAGGATGACCACCCACGACGTGCGTCTTCTGCGCCCTTGCCGGATGCACACCGCTCATAATCGCACAGCGCGTCGG
>JALRDR010000045.1 GCA_023262145.1 Planctomycetaceae bacterium
GACAGGACGTTACCTTCACCTTCGCCGCCGTTGCCGGAGGCTGGTGTCAGGTCGTCAGCAAGACCGTTCTTGTAATCCAGAAGTCGAGACGTGCCCGACTGAGGACGGTAGCCAGGACCAGCTGGATAAGCGTCACGACGATCACCATGACCTGCATCGGAGCCGCCAGCTGATGCGTCATGACCGTAGCCGTAGCCGCGCTTCTGGTTCCGAGGATCGACAACCGTCAGATCCCCTGCAGCTGCATTCTTGTCGGCCAGAGCGGACAGGACGTTACCTTCACCTTCGTTGCCGTTGCCGGAGGCTGGTGTCAGGTCGTCAGCAAGGCCGTTCTTGTAATCCAGAAGTCGAGACGTGCCCGACTGAGGACGGTAGCCGGGACCAACTCTGCCCCCCTCGGCAGCGCCGTAGTTTTCCCCGGCGACAGGCCCATCACCGTAAGCGTCCTCAGGAACAGCGTCCACAGGGTCCGCACCGGTTGGAGAACCATATCCAGTTGCGGGCTTTTTGTTGCGAGGATCGACGGTCTGAACACTTTCCGCAGCGGCGTTTTTCTTAGCCAGTGCTGACAGCACATCAGATTTTCCTTCACCGCCGTTGCCGGAGGCGGGGTTCAGATCCTGAGAGAGACTGTCCTTGTAGTCGAGGAGTCTTCTGGTAGCAGAAGATCGCTTCCGTGGAGCCGGACGAACGCCACGGGAACCTGGATAGCCACCGGATCCTGTTGCCGGTTCCCCAACGGCTGGTTCTTCCACATCTGCGACGTCGGTAGCCGGCTCTTCCTGAACCTCTGCTGCTGGCAGGGTATCCGCACCAGCTGCTTCCTCTTCAGGCAGCACGGCAGGACCCAGGGGTGCTATCACATCACCTTCGATAACGGATGGATATATCACCGCAGTCAGAGATTCCTCAAAGGACTGCAGAGGCTGTCCACCATCCCGACCGGTGGCCGACACTGAAATAAAATCATCGATCACAATGTCGCCTGCAGACTCACCACCATGCCCCAGCGGGAGCAACAGTTCCGGGTGATCAAACGGGGCGGACTGGTTTCGCACGCGTTCATCAGTCAAAGCCTTCATAAACTCCACAAGTCCGCTGATCCCTTCCGGGTCACTGCTGAGTGACGGGATCCCGTCGACATTGGGGTCGAGGTCTTCAATATTCGTGTGGAAGAAGTCTGCACCGCGAACGTAGAAGTTGATCACCTGTTCCAGCGTGCTGAAGCCTCCGTTGTGCATATATGGACCGGTCAGTTCAACGTTACGCAATGTCGGTGTCTTGAAGGCACCATTCACTGCAACTCGCTCGTCCGGACCGATGGAGTAGTTCTTATCCGGGTTTCCGCCCTGTTGCTCCTGACGGCTGTAGGACATCGGTCCAATGCCCGGAATATCAGCACCCACCCCGAGATCTTCCGAGGTCGGGCGGACACCAATGTTGTAGTAACCGGAGTCGTACCATGCAGACCCCCGGGCCATCTCCATGCGTTCAATCCCGGACTCGCCACCAAGCACGGTTCCGACTGTTCCACCGGCAAACTGTGACCCACCATGGCAGGTGCTGCAGCTTCCCTTGCCCATGAAAATTTCCAGCCCGACCTTCGCTGCGTCAGACAGAGCATTTTCATCGCCATTCATATACTGGTCGTAAGGGCTCTGATCAGAGACCAAAGTCGCCTGATACATCATCAGTGACAGGCCCCAGAAGAGGGAGAAGTTCGCTTCCATGTGTGTAAAACCGTCGTCTGTGACATCTTCAGATGACCACCACTCCGGCAGGAAGGCCTTGCGTACAAGCGCCGCATAACCAGCAAGCTCACTATCCAGTCCCGTCGCTTCGCTGCCAACATAGGGACCGAGCACGCTGTCGTCGGAAGCGACGCGTTGCATCGCCAACGGACGCACGCCGAACAGTTTGCGACCGATAGTCGAAAACTCTCTGCCACTCCAGCTCATCTCCACACCGCTGAGAATCGGACCTACAGCCTGAGAAGCCAGGGCTGCGTTGATGAGGTTGATCTCAACTGGTTCGGCTGGACCACCGGCGACAGTTGCCTTCAGCACACGCGCATTGGGGTCACGTTTTCCGAAGGGGTTTACCCCATTGAAATCGTTGTGCGCTCTGCCATCCCAGAACAAGCGGTCGAAGAAGACAGCATTGATGTTTGTCGGAGCATTCCTTCCTGTCACCTGACGCAGGTTCGCGCCAGCAATGTTGAACACCGGGTCGGGCTTCGACCGCCGGGCTTCCTCTGCTGAACCACTGATAATTCCAGCGAAGTCTCCGGCCGCGACCCCCTGCGATCCCACAACGTTACCATTACTGCTGATGACCGGGTTGAGGTACTCTTCAAACCCCGGTTCATTGGCGGCTTTCAATTGGTCGGCGACATCATGGAATGGAAATTCTGAAGAACTCAGCGAGCGATTATTGCCGGTAAACGGATGCGGAGAGGCCCCTGGATGAAGTGTGTGCTTCGTACGAACATCAGCACCAGCATTCCAGTGGCATGAAGCACATGCTGTTCGCCCATCACTACCAGTCTGAATGTCCCAGAACAGCGCTTTGCCAAGCGCCACCGCAGCACCTCGATCCGCAATGAACTCATTGAGATTCGGAGGCAGTGGAACCTGCAGATCGCTCAACGCTGGCGGAAACACGGTTGGCACCGAGTCCAGACCGATCTTCACCCCGGTTATCAGAGTCCCATCCGGAATACCTGGATCGTCAGACCAGAAACGAACGGCGAGAGTACGCACGGACGCTGTGAACGTGGCCGACATCGTCTGCCAGTCAGGTTCAGCTGGATTGAAGTCAGTCGGGTCTGCGGGTGCTTCGAGAGTAAATGTGCGTCGATCAGAACCCAGCCAGACTGAAAAGTGTCTGTCCCGATCTGCATTTGTTGCCCAGTTCCCGGCTGCAAGGAATTGAATCTTGTAGGTTTCCCCGGGAGTCGCGTTGATCGTCTGGTAAATCGAACCTGCTCGAGATCCGTTGAGATCGATCGCATTCGCGCCTTTATTAGGAGTCTGCTCTGGCAGCACGCGGACGTCAATGTCACCGAGCATGACCTTCCATGGACCCCATTCATTTAAGCCTCGGCCACGTTCAGTCAGCCGATAAATACCGCGTTCAACAGCACCGCCGCGAAATGAGCCGTCAAGCAGTTTTGCCGCAACAGCTTCGGCGGCAGCAGCCTCAATTTCGGGATCAACGGGCACAACTTCTTCAACGGCCCCGGTTTGTACGGCTTCCATTTCGCGGGCATGAGCAGCAGCGTCTTCGACAGCCGTCACAGTCGCCTGTGCCGCTGCAGCCACGTCTTCTGCATCAGCAGGCGCTGGCCTGGTTGTGCCAACTTCCCCAACGGGACGCGGCACCGGACGGCCGGGTTCTGCGGTGGACTGGGGTACTGGACGACTGTACCTTCGGGCCACGCCGCGTTGCTGCGCTGACGCTTCAGTACAGACGGCAGTCGAGGTTGCACACACCAGGAGCAACTGGAGCAAGCATCGAAAACTCGAATACTTGCGAAGACTTTTGTTGAAGAGCATTTGACTCACCTTGTTCCGACATCAACGCTGACGCACTGACACATTTTTTTTTGGAACGTGCTGCCTTATGCACCCCTGCAAGATGCAGCAAATTTCCAACACGTTTTGACCGTAGGTTTGACCGTAGGTTTGATCGCAGGTTCGATCACGTTTTCAGTCACAGTTTCAGTCACGGTTGCGAGAGTCCGACTGTTTCGAACCGCCTGCCAGGAATCAGAGCTATCCCAGCAGTTGTCGCAACACGGACTTTCGCATCTTTCCACCTTGCGCAACTTGCGCCGGGCAGAAGGATTCCCAAGAGGAGCAGAGTGGCAAGCGGCGTGCCGTTAGAAAAAAACGATGTGCTACAACTCCAGTTGGCAACGTTGAAAACCTGCGGAGAGAGTGTTCAGGCGGCAAAAAACCAGTCTTTTCACTGCCGGGGAGGTTCATAAATATTTGTTAAAGAACCACAGAGAGCGAAAGAATGAAGGAGTGGCCAAGGGCTTGACGGATGCTCATCTGTAAAGAAGCAGAAACAAAAAAGGGCCATTTCCGTAAAGCAGGCTTAACTCAACTGCAGCTCTTTGCACTGGATTTCGGTTCGCCAGCAGCGTTCGTTTGGCGTCTGCAGGGTTAAGCAGGCGGCGTCGGAGCAGGTGCGGGAAGACCCGCCCAATTCAAGGGGAAAATCAGCCAATACCCAGCCCCACGGCGGCCTTGCCCGCTCCTTGGGCGTACTCCAGCCTTGTGATTCGTTGCGACAGCGTGCTGGATCGCAACTGCAGACCACAGAGATATTTCGGGATGCGGGGTTTGCGGGTGATTCAGCAGGAATCACGATGCATTCGATGAGATCCGGCAGTGGCTTGCCAGCTGACGTTCAGATTTGATCTTCTGCAGGAGGTTCCGGTGGCGATGCGAGCACATCATTCGTGCACGGTCTGGCAAGGAGAATTTTGTTCTGACGGCGTCTGAGCAGCCTTGAGAATCCATAGCCAGGCGTAACTGCAATGCGAACAAAAACAACGGACTTCGATTATTCCATCGGAATGGAACAGGAACCGAAGCCCGTTGTTGATGAATCATGCTGGTATTGCGGAGCCGCAAGCCAATTCGACATTCGCCTTCGTGCGGGATAACAATCCGGCATTGATCGCCTGCTGGCTGCGGTCCGCGGGATGGGGCGTCGCCGCTTTGGCAGGTCAGGGTGCCGGCAAGAGAAACGGAGCAGCACGACTCCCATTCAATGACGGAATTGATCTGCGGGGCAGTTGCGGTGACCTGGCGGCCTGCGGACCAACGACTTCAAGGTTGTCTTCCAGACTCATAGCCACTCACTCCTGTTCGGCATCATCCTCAGGCAATTCTCCTGCCACCTCAACCGATCCGAGTGCAATTGCTGAAGGCTCTGAGTCGGCCGGTGGAGCAAAACTGGTCTGCGTCATTGCTGCCGGCCCTGCAGCTGAGGTTGCCGCCGCCTGCGGAGTTGTGGTGGTCTGAGACCGGATTGGGATCGAGCTGCCGTTTTCAAGAGCCGAGGCAAATGTCTGCAATGGCAGACCGCCGCGGATTCCCGTTGGCGGCAGGACAATGATACTGTCCGGAGCACTTCCGTCGCCGGGGATGTTATGACCATTCGGCAGCGGTAATTCCGGGTGATCAAAAGGAGCCGACTGCAATCTTACACGCTCATCTGTCAGGTGCTCCATGAACTCAACGAGTGCAGCAATACCCTCCGGGTCTGATCGCAAGGAAGGTATACCAGCGACATCAGGATCAAGGTTATCGATATTGGCGTGGAAAAAGTCAGCGCCGCGAACGTAGAACTGCACCACTTCCTCGAGTGTCCTGAAGCCTCCATTGTGCATGTATGGCCCGGTCAGCTCAACATTTCGCAGTGACGGAGATTTGAATGCCCCATCAACAGCAACACGTTCCTGTGGTCGAATGGCATGACTGGGATCGGGATTCTGCCCCAGTTGCTCTCGACGGCTGTAGGAAATCGGACCGAGTCCCGGAATCTCAGCGCCCAGCCCGATATCCTCCGCAGTAGGACGAACTCCAATGTTGTAGAACCCGGAATCGTACCACGCGATCCCGCGGGCCATTTCCATTTGTTCCACACCAGCTTCACCAGCAGGGCCAGGCAGGCTGTTAACGGTACCTCCAGCGAACTGCGGACCCCCATGACAATTAATGCAAGCCCCTTCATTGAGGAAAATCTGCAGCCCCCGCTGAGC
>JALRDR010000114.1 GCA_023262145.1 Planctomycetaceae bacterium
AGTGGCACTCGGTTGTCACTCGATTCGCGTGAATGCTCGCAGTGACGGCAGTTATGAAGACCAGCAGAAACTTGCGGCCGAAGGACTGCGGAGTCTTTCAGAGTTTGCAGCGAAGCATGGTCAGAACGTCATTGTGGAGAATCACGGTGGCCTGTCGTCAAACGGTGCCTGGCTGGCGGGGGTGATGAAGATGGTGGATCTGCCAAATTGCGGCACCTTGCCGGACTTCGGCAACTTCCGCATTGGTGGCGACGAGTGGTACGACCGCTACAAGGGTGTCGACGAATTAATGCCTTTCGCCAAGGCGGTGAGCGCGAAGACGCACGACTTTGACGAGAACGGCAACGAGACGAAGACCGACTACCTGAAGATGATGAAGATTGTGCTGGGGCATGGCTATTCGGGGTTTGTGGGAATTGAATACGAGGGCAGCAAACTTGACGAGTTCGCAGGCATTCGTGCGACCAAAGCACTGCTGGAGCGTGTTCGCGACGAGCTTGCCTGAGCGGTCCCGAAGGGGACTCAGGAAATCCGGACCTGTCGGGGCGATTGTCCCGGCGGGTCCTTTTTTGCCCGGCGGGTCGTTTTTTGCCCGGCGGGTCGTTTTTTTGATTGTATAGCCGCTGGCTGGACAGATCTGTCGGGAGCGGACTACGTCGCGCGGAAGCAGATGCGGGGGAGTGTGTGATGCAGCTTGGTTTTGTGAGCGCAATTCTGCCGGAGCTGAGTTTTGAACAGTTGTTTGAAACGGCAGCCGCTGAGGGCTTTGACTGTGTGGAAGTGTGCTGCTGGCCTCCGGGGAAGGCAGAACGGCGGTATGCCGGTGTCAGCCACATCAACACACTGGATCTGACGGAAGCGGCGGTGGAGGAGATTGTTGCGATCGTGGAGCGGACGGGGGTGACCATCAGCGGTCTGGGTTATTATCCGAACCCGCTCAGCCCGGTTGCAGACGAGGCAGAAGCTGCGGTCGCGCACCTGAGGACTGTTATTGAAGCAGCTCCACTGCTGGGACTGACGCAGGTGAACACGTTCGTCGGTCGTGACTGGACGAAATCACTGGACGAGCAATGGCCAAGATTTCTGGAAACATGGAAACCACTGATTGCTCTGGCAGAGGAAAACGAAGTGCGGGTGGGAATTGAGAACTGCCCCATGTTGTTTACTGCGGATGAATGGCCAGGCGGGAAGAACCTTGCGGTCTCACCGGTGGTCTGGAGCCGCATGTTCAACGATATTAATTCCGAGAGCTTTGGCCTGAACTACGATCCGTCGCACATGATCTGGCAGCAGATGGATTATCTGCAGCCGATGCGTGACTTCGGTGATCGTCTGTTTCACATTCATGCGAAAGACGTACGACTGGATCAGGATCGTCTGAATCAGTGCGGCATTCTTGCTCATCCGAATCAGTACCACACTCCAAAGCTCCCGGGGATGGGTGACGTGAACTGGGGCAGGTTCTTTTCTGTCCTGACGGACTGCGGCTACAACGGTCCTGTGTGCGTGGAAGTTGAAGACAGGGCCTACGAGGGAAGTGCGGACGATCGCGTTGCCTCATTGCGGCAGAGTCATACCTATCTGCGCAACTTTGTCCCGCGAAGAGACTGATGAGGTCCGTGCAGTGTCTGCCATGGCACTGCACGGTTTCCCTCTCAGCAGGCGACAGAAAGGAACAGCGAATGCAGTATCGACAGGCGGGAACCGATGGTCCGCAGCTGAGTGTCATCGGGCTGGGCACATGGGCGATTGGCGGTGGCGACTGGAAATTCGGCTGGGGAGATCAGGACGAAGGTGCTGCCCTGGGAGCCATCACTGCTGCTGTGGAGCAGGGGATCAACTGGATTGACACGGCGGCAATCTATGGTGAAGGGCGCAGTGAAGAACTGGTAGGGCGGGCGGTTCGTGAGCTGCCTGTTGCTGATCGTCCTCTGCTGGCTACGAAATGCGGACGAATCGCACTCGGGAATGGCGAAATCGGCCAGAGTCTGAAACGCGAAAGTGTGATCGCGGAGTGTGAATCCAGCCTGCGACGTCTGCAGGTTGATCAGATTGATCTGTACCAGATGCACTGGCCGCAGCCTGATGAAGAGATTGAGGAAGGCTGGCAGGCGCTGGTGGATCTGCAGGCTCAGGGAAAGGTGCGCTGGATTGGCGTTTCGAACCATTCGGTGAGTCAGATGCAGCGTCTGGAGCAGATTCATTCGATTCAGACACTGCAGCCTCCGTACAGCATGATCGCGCGGGAATGTGAAGACGAGATTCTGCCGTTTTGTGGTGGTCGGGGAACAGGGGTGATCTGCTACAGCCCAATGGGCAAGGGGTTGCTCACAGGTGCGTTCACGAAGGAACGTGCCGATTCACTCACCGAGAAGGACCATCGTTCGCGGGACCCCCGGTTTCAGTCTCCCCAGCTGGAGATCAATCTGAAGTTTGTTGCGGAGCTGCAGCAGGTGGCTGATGGTCTTGGCTGGTCGATGACGGATCTGGCAATTGCCTGGACACTGCGTCGCCCGGAGCTCACGTCCGCGATTGTTGGCGCGCGCAGTCCTGAGCAGATTCATCAGACGGCTGCAGCGGGCGACCGCAACCTGGGTGTCGCTGCGGAGGCTGCGGTGGAAGCGGCGCTTGCGAAGCGTCTGCAGCAACTGGATGCCGTAGGCGGTGCCGCGCGGCCACGTGTCTGATCAGCCGGCCCGCAGTTCCTTTTCCAGCAGTGTCAGTGCCTGTAATGCGCCGCAGGGAACTGCGATTCCGTGAGCAGGCACCTGATGATCGCGGGGATTGATCCGGATCACTTTCGTCGCCACCTGTTCGCACTCAAACCGTACGGTCGGGATCGCTGTACCGGCGCCAAGTTCGATGGCGACAACGTTCGCACCCCGCACCTGCTTTCGCCATTCGCGATAGCGTGCCTGCTGTTCATGCCACCGCTGCGGATTCCAGTTGAAGTCCCCGAACATCAGAATGTTTGGACGCAGGATACTGTGGCAGTCCGGACAGCGGGGCAGTGCAGATTTGAGCCGGACCTGCTGCAGATCAACCTGCGGATGAACATGATCGGCCGGCAGAATCCGGTCAGAACAGCCAGCGTGGCACTGCAGGAAATGAATCGAACCATGCTGTTCCAGAATGTGCTGCTGAGCAAACCCGGCCTGCTGAAACTGACCATCAACGTTGCTGGTAAAAACAAAGCCCGGGAGTCGGCAGGACCTGAGCAACTGCAGCAGGAACGGAAAACCACTGTGGGGGATGGTTTCGCGATAAAGTTTCAGCCGATGTCCGAAGAATCCCCATGCCATTTCCGGGTGATCGTCAAACCAGTGTGGTGTTGATATTTCCTCAAACGCCATTCCCTGAAATGCCGGGTAAGCTCGCCAGAAGCCTTCCGGACCGCGAAAGTCGGGCAAACCGGAGTCGACACCCAGCCCGGCGCCAGCGCCGATGAGCACTGAATCGGCGGTGCGAATTTCAGCAGCAGCCTGACTGATGCTGTGAGCGATCGGATCTGCAGCACTCATGTTGCTTTCCCGGTAATTCGCTGCATGCTCAGAGCTGCCCACGTGCCCTCGCATCGGCAGTGCTGAGGACATCCCAGCAGGTTCTGGCTGCCTGGAGTGGATCATATCCCGGCTGACTGAAGACCTGCCCGCTGACTTCAACACAGACCGGACCGGTGTAGTTATGCTGCTGCAGCAGCTGGAAGTAACGCACATAATCTGTGCGGCCTTCACCGGGGAGCAGGAAGCGAAACTTCTGTTCGTCTCCGATGGTGTCCTTGACATGGATAAAGCTTGTGCGCGGCAGTGTCGCCACGAGTGTTTTTTCCAGATCCAGACCCTGCAGTTCAAAATGACTGAAGTCGTAGGCGGCGGTCAGAGCTGGCGATGGAACCTGTTCCAGCATCCACAGCAGGCGTTCCGGAGAGTTCATGGCACTGCCAACATGAGCCTTGATGGCAATGCGAACGCCTGCATGTTCTGCAGCGGCAGCCCAGTCCCGCAGCCTGCGGACCATGCCGGCTTTCTGTTCTTCCCACAGAGCAGGGCGACCACCGACAACCGTTTCCAGCAACGGGGGATGTACCGGATCCAGCTGCAGAGCCATCTCGGCGGCGATACGGATCTGCTGCAGGGCGGCAGCGTGTTCAGCATCATCTGCAGTGAGCTTCATCAGAACCATCAGGCAGGGAACATCGAGGTGCAGCTCCCGCAGCAGTGACGTTGTCTGCTCAAGGATCTCCCCGTGAAACACCTGTGGGGCAGTGGGATATCCTTCATTCAGGCACAGCTCTACATGCTGATAGCCGATGTTGGCGCAGTGCCGAAGAGAATCAGTCAATGCGACTGATTTCATACCGTAGAGGCTGAAACCAAGGTTTGCTGCATTTGCGGAATTGCTCGGCGAGGCGAGGACAGGGTGCAGCAGAGACGTGCAACCCGAGGCGACAGCTGTCTGCAGCAATGTGCGGCGGGAGAATTTCATTTTGAGAGTTCCTGTTCCTGAGCGACTGGCAAATGGCGGCATGACCGGCGTTGGATCTGCAGCGGAATCAGTTTCCAAAACCTGGTCCGGGATCAAGCAGCTGAATCAGGTGCTGTACCATGTACGGGCGTTTCACCAGTCCGATGCGGCCAGCAGAGAACCACTGCATCATGCAGACATGGTTTGACGTGGCAAGGATTGTCGGACGACCTTCTGCGTGATTCAGAAAGTCAGATTTTTCCTGCAGAATACGACTCGCATTTTCGGGCTTCCGCAGATGGTACACACCGCCGGAACCGCAGCAGTCTGAAGCCTGTGGAGCATATTCCCAGGGCAGACCAATCGCGTTCAGCACTGCTGCCGGAATCTGTCTGATCTGCTGACCGTGCACAAGATGACAAGGCAGATCGATATAGACTCGTGCATCAGGCAGGTTCGGAGTCCTCCGCACCGGATTCACTTCGCCGAGCAGGGCAATGACATCCCGTACGGGCAGGGAATTCGGAGCGGTATGTGAGAGCGATAATCCACAACCGGAGGAATTCGTCACAACCAGATCCGGTCCGGACGATGTAAAGCCCGCAATACGAGCTGCCGCAGACTTTGCAGGCAGCCCAAGGTGTTCATGAACAGCTCCGCAGCATTCCTGGTTCCTCGGGACAATCACACGGAAGTTGTTTTCAATCAGAACTCGTACGGTCGCGAAATTGATTTCACGATAGACGGATTCCATCAGACAGCCGGTCTGCAGAGCAGCAAGGGGCCCATTCGGCCGGTACCGCTGCATCAGTCGCTCAGCGTAGTCTGCCGTGGACAGCAGCACGTGTGGTCGACCGGGAAACAAATTGCGGGAGCCGACGAGTCCGAGGTTTCTCCAGAGCCGCAGCGGAGCAGCAAGAGTGCTGAACAGACGAGGACGAGCTGCCAGTGCCGCGGCAAATCGCAGAAACGCAGGAATCCTGCTGCGACCTGATCTGACATGCGCAGCGCGCTGCTGCTCAAGAATTTCCGCATAAGGAACATTTGCGGGACATGCGGACTCACAGGCAAGGCAGCCCACGCAGTCTTCCGTATACC
>JALRDR010000122.1 GCA_023262145.1 Planctomycetaceae bacterium
ATGCTCCCTTCGGTCAGGGCGCTCGCCGCGGAGCAGGGGGCCAACCCGCTCACCGTGGCGAAAGCGTACCAGCAGTTCCAGAACGACGGCCTCGTCGAAGTGCAGCGCGGCGTGGGCATGTATGTCGTGAAGGGCGCGGCGGACGTCCAGCTGGTCCCGACTTCTGCAGCGGTTGCCTGTGGCAGCCACTGCAGTCTCAGCTGAGACAATCCGTCAATCGCCATCCGAATCCTCGTCCCGTCACGTCGATATCCATCCGTGCGTCCGTTGACAATCAAATCCAGCCGTTCCTCCGGCAATGTCCAATCAAGGAATCCGGCGATCGGCCTGCGGATCGGAATTGTGCATCGACCAGGACCACCAGCATTGGAGACCGCTATGTCAAACTCCAGCTCCACAACATGCATTCCACGTCCGCTGATCCAGATGGACCATTCCTCGGTAACCGCCGGGATCGGCATGGCATTCGCCTGCTGAAAAGCCTGCTGCTGTTGTACCTCCGCCTGCTGATTCTGCAGAGCTGCCGGCTGTGGTTGCGGTCGTTCAACAGTCAGCGTTCCTGACGCACCGTCCACAAGTACCGACTCGATTGCCACAGCACCGATTGGAAGCGTCACTGCATGCGGCTCAACATGCGCACTCCACACCGCAAACTGCGCCTTCAGGCGGAGCAGTTGCCGGCCTTCTGCGGGCCCCGTCAACGCTCCCCCCTGCAGCCAGCAGGATACCACCGCCGAATGCGGCTGCCCGGGATCAACACCAGCCGGAAGCTCCCCTGGATTTGCCCGGCGATACAGCTGCAGATATTCCTCCAGTGGTACGAATACGCGGTCAGCCATCAAGGCCGGTCGCCCCGAATCGTAGGGCACCACAACTCCCGTCCCTGCTGAAAAGTCCACGACCGGCGGCGATTCCTGTGCTTCGGCTGTACCTGCAGCGCAGATCAGCAGCAACACCCCTGTTCCACGGCCTGCTCGACAATATCGCTGCAACAGTTCCAGTGGACAGCAACACCGACAACAGGACGACAGCGCAGATCGCACACTCAGCAGCACCAACCCGGCAACACAGGCAATCAGCACGCCATCCGGAATGATCGACCAGTACCCCGAAACCATGGGCGACGCTGCAGCCATCAGCAGAATGATCGACAATAAAAGGGCCAGATTACGTGCCAGTCCACCGCTGCGGAGAAACCAGATCAGCAATAATCCAACACTCACAATCAGACAACGAGTCCATAACAGCTGCTGACGGGTAACCGTGCGCAACTTCAGCACCGCTGGACTTCCCGCAGAATCGGCTGTGGAAACAAATTCCAGCTCCCGAAAATCATCCGGAATCTCCAGTGCGACGTTCACAGAAAGCCGCGCACTTCCGCTCTTCCTTTCCAGTCGCGTGATTGATTCCTCACGCGAAAGACTGTCCACTTCGACCGCCGGTAGTGCTGCCGGGGTATTCAGCTGTCCCGGCCCCTCGTCCATTGCCGTGCCCGCTGAACGTCCGCCAGATTGCTGATTTGCAGAAAGCCGACGATCAGCCTCACCAGACGCCATCCCGGCGGGCCCCATGCCACCCATGCCACCCATTGCATCGCCGGCCATACCTGGACGACCACCGCCTCCGCCACCGACACCTCCGAAGCCACCCATGACTCCAAGGCCACGAGTACTTCCGCGGCGGATCCCGTCTGACAGTTCAGCGACACCATTCATGTCTGCGTCCGTCACTTCAGGCACCAATCCAGATCCGTTCGCCGCCTGCAACCGCGGAGCAGGCGTCTCCTCAGATTCAGGCATTGGCTGTTCATTAATTCCGAAATCGTTCGCCTGAATTGAACGACCAAAAAAATTCCGCTGCGATTCATCGCCGCCTGTGAATTCGTCTGCGTAGTCACTGTTTACATATCCATCCGTCGGAGGTTCAGTCGCTGCTGACGAAAACAGGCTGAGATCAGTCGCAACATACCTGCCATTGACGAAATACATTGGCACTACCAAAAGCAGAATTACCACACACAGCGTCAGCAGCAGTTTCCACGCTCTGCGATACATGAGGACAGAAACAACGTACACTGCCGCGCAATACAGAAAGACTGGCAGGAAACGATGCGTCCAGTCTGCGGCCTTCGGCCAGCCGGGTTGAACCAATGTGCCAAACCAGCCCACGGGATCCAGATTTCCCGTCACCGAATAGGGACCGGCCGATTCCACAATCATCGTCTCAGGGGGGTAGTGCACATGCCATACCTGCCGCAGCACATCGACGACTGCCGGCTGCTCACCGCCAGCATCAATGAACATTTCCAGCGGACGACGCTCACTCATCGCCTGCTGATTCTCCGTCGCACTTTCGAATAAGAGTTCCATGCTGTGCGCCGTGCTGCCGGCAGCAGTTTTCAGTGACACCAGATAGTCAGCCCCCTCACGACGTACCTCCACAGGCTCACCGTCCATCACCGTCGACCACAGGAATGAATCTGCCGGCAATCGAAACCGCAGCGTCTGAACTCCGCTGGTCTCCAGCTCCGCGAGGACACTCTGCTGCAACTGATTTGTTCCAGTCAGAACACATTTGCTGCTCAGCTCGCGGCAAACCGCTGTGGGCACACCTGTCACACCAAATCTCTGCTCACTGACAACCAGACTATAGGTCGGCCGCACGAATCTCCAGACCAGCGCCAGTCGCCGATCCGTCCCGGCTGCAGGCGACTGCACCAGTCCTGGGTCAGCAACCTGCAGACCCGATGTTTCAGGATTCTCAGATACCACCGTCAGTAATTGCTCAGGGTATGCCTCATAGACCAGCAACCCGTGCTGACGTACCGCTGCCGCCAGACGAATCACAGGAGCAGGCAGCTGGCCGGTTGCCTCTCGACGCTGACGGCTGAGTGCCCGCAGAGTGAGCGACCCGGAGAATCGTCGATCAAGACGCAGCTGAAACTCGCGGAATCCATCTGCCAGCTCACCGGCTATCTGTTCCGAAATCTCTACCGGACGGATCACTCGGCCACTCTGGTCACCCGCCACTGAGCCAAATCGAACCACATCAAATCGCACATCCGCCCCAAAATCCTCGGACAACTGCAAATCCAGAATTCGCGTCGTCCCGCTGAGTACGTCAACCGTCAGCTCGGCATCCAACACCAGTTCCTGAGGATCCGCGGCAATGCGAATCACAGATCGAGTCGTAGTCTGCAGCGGATTGCGTGAAACCGACAGACGGCCACTGACAGCAGAGAAATCCTGGCGAAACTGCTGCAGATTCACAGTACCGGAAATGGGCGTCAGCCCGTTCAGCTCAAGCGGAGTGACCTGCAGATCCTCCGCTGCCACTATCTGATAAGTCCCTCCGGCAAGGACGACACCGGACAATGAAATCGCCGGAATTTCCAGCTGTCGCTCCTGCACCGGATCTTCCAGCGGGCTTTTCAGAAACAGCGTCAGCTCAGCCACTGCACCCGATTCCAGCGGCTCCGGTAACCTGAGCACAACCTGTTCCGGCACATCGCCGGTCTTCCATTCCACAACACCGGTCTCAGCAGTGATCGACTGCAACTGCCACCGCTCCGGAAGCTGCAGCGGCAGCTCGAATAACGGCTCATTCAGAACTTCCAGCGTCAACCCAACGCGTAATTCTCCCTCCGCCTCGGATACCTGCAGCAATGTTGTCATTTCAGCATAGATCTCACGCTCACGCGGCAGCAGCCCGGCATGCAGTTCATAATCCTGATCCCAGAACTCGAACACGCGATTGACTGTCGACTCGCCGGCTTCACCTGCAGAAACAGCCCGCACTCCCTGCACCGGTCGAGTCATCAGACGCAGGCCAGTCTCCTGACGCAGGACCAGACGCCCGGTGTGAGACGTTGTTTCCGGAAACAGGACTGCCGGCACCCGCAACTCACCCTGTAACTGACCATCACCCCTCATACCCGGATCCAGCGCTACCCCGGCTATCTGCAGTCGACGTTCCCCGCTGAAGGGCTGTCGCCAGGTCATCGTGAGCACTGTCTGGCCCGAACCCGCTTCAGCATCAGCCAGCGTCCAGGACTCCAGGCCTGTCGACTCCACCCCCGTAACCTCAAACCCGCTCGCCACCACCGCCGTCAGACGATTAATACTGCTGCCGAAGACGCTCACTTGAGTTTCACTGCTCCAGCGTACGACACTGCGACCAAATTCCAGTCGCGCAGCCGTATACAGAAACAGAAGCCGCTGTGAATCCACGTCGCGGTCTTCGCTGCCCCAGCGCAACGCAGCCTCCTGCAGACCTCCCGCTGGAATCCTGTAGATTGCCGATTCCTGCTCTGATACGGGGCGTCGCAATTTGCGACCTCCGATCTGCAGGTGCTCGCCAGCCGGACACTCCACTTCCAGCGCCATCGTCGCAAAACCAGGCAACCGAAAGGCTGTCAGCCGATCCGAACCAGCTCGAGTCAATGGCAGTGACAGCTTCAGCTGCACCTCAAATTCGCCCTGCCCCTCGTGCAGCAACTGCAACCGCGCAAAGTCATCCTGCGATCGATTCACAATCGCAGGGGTGCCGGACAGTTGTGCCTGTTCCAGCGACAGATTACCGATCGGAATCTCCAGAACATGCCAGCCCGCCGCGAGCTGACTGACCTGCATCTGCATTTCCACAGTCGCCTGCTGATCGCCAGGCACAACGCGAACAACACACGACAGCACGTTCATGGCCACAGGAGCAGTTTCCGCGTGGTGCTGCTGAGCCAGCCTGAGTAACTCGGTGAATTCTTCACGCGGCAGCATGACACCACGCTGATCCCGGGACAGCACTGCGTCCAGTTCTTCCATGGGAACAAACTGCTCGCGCTGGATTCCGCCAACAGCCTGCACCGTGGCAGATGTCTCCTGCGCTGACCCTGCAGCAATGCAACCGGTAAGCAGCACCATGATCGCTGCGAATGTCTTCATACGCCCTGTTCGCTGGGAGTTCAGACCGCTCATTCTGCTGCCTCCTCGTCTGTGGCTTCCAATTCTGAGTCGGCATCATCGGCAGCACGCTCCGCCGAATCAGCAGCAGCGGTCGCCACCGTCGCCCCATCACCAGCCACCAGCCCAACCTGCGTTTCGCGACGAACAGAGAGACTTGTGAACAGACTCAGACACCAGATGATGCCCGCCATCCCCAGCCCGGGCATCGCCACCGGAATCAGATCCGGGACCGATGAACCCTGCTGCACACTCGCAATTGCCACACACAACGTCGCCACCAGCAATATCGTGACCCGGTTCTCCACAGATGTCCGTCGCAGTACCAGTCCGATGAGCCCAAGACTGCCGCTGATCAGCCCCAGCAGCGTGTACTGCTTCCACCACGTCAGCACCACCACGTCCGCTGAAAGACCCGTGCGACTGAATACCACAACATTGCCCTGCACCGGAAAGTCTGCTGAGAGTCCGTCTCTGACCCAGTCGCTGAGCCCGGACGCCGTTTGGTTGTCCGATGGGGGCTGCAGGATGTGATCAAACCAGTCGCGGCCATCGTGTTCCCGAATCCAGCCCGCCGGACTTCCCGTAAAACGCACGTCTTCTGGTGCCCAGACTGCGACCCGAACCTGCTGAATCACTGTTGATCCGTCATCACTGCCTATCTGCGGCAATGTGAGTGACTGCCGCGAACCACTCCACTCTGCAAACGGACGTCGCGATTCTGTCCCGATCATATTGCGATACTGCAGAGTCAGGCCGAATTCCGTATCCGAAGATTCATCGCGACTGATGTTTACGTAATACGCCTCTCGACCCTCGGCCGGTGTCACATCATCAGCCTTTTCAATTGTCGTCCGGCTTCCATTCAGAAGCGGAGCCTGAAAATCACTGCCGGACGGCAGATCGATTCGCAGTCGCTGACGTTCACTGCTGGTCAGCCGCAGTCGAACACGCCATGAAGCCAGCAGCTGCGATTCGGTAACGACTTCAATCGCAACCCGCGACACCACTGTTTCCACGACCTCATGGACATCATGACGACGAATACCAATGCTGGCCGCAGCTGGTTGTGAAAAATAACGCCAGGCCAGGTATCCGTCCTGTTCCAGTCGCTCCAGCTCACGTACGTCAACCTGCTCCATCTGCTCGTTCATGCCCAGCATCTGCAGTGACAATGACTCGTGCCGCAGCACCCGCAGTTCACCACTGGGGGGAGTCATCACGACCCGCCGCCGCCCATCTGTGTTCTCTTCCCAGGGGGAGAGCAGTCGCGGTGGCTGCAGCTCAGCCTCACGCACTGACTCCTCAGCGGGGTCAGCTTCGGACACCTCGTCTCCCCCTGCTGCGGTGAGCGGCTGGTCCCATTCTACAGACAGGTCCACAACACCCGTTGTTTCTCTCTGTAAGGTCAGAATCCACGTCACCCAGCCATCTTCAGCGTCGGCCAGACGCTCCCGCTGCAGAATTCCATTGCCAGCGGAGATCACACGAAAGCGAACGTCCTCAGCAACCGCTTCCGGGACCGCAACTCGCAGCCGATCGATCCCGGCATTGCGAATCTCCGAACTGACAACCGAAGAAATGCGAAGTACCTCCGGATCGACCTGAACCGTCGTGGCAACAAAGCCGCTGATCTGAGCCGGACGCGGAACTGTTCGCATCGATAAACTGATCGGTCGACGCGTGAAACTCCACACCCCGACCCTGCGATAACCTGACAGCTCTGCAAAGGAACCCTCGCGAACCGGGACCAGTCCGACCACTCGATCGTCCGCCGTAATCACGTCCAGAAACTCAGGTGCAAAGACGAGGACTGTTCCTGTCTCGCGTTCCACTCCCTCCGGAATCACAGCAGGCAGCTCAAGATCATCAGTTGCCACGGTGGAATCAAAATCCTGGTGAGCCAGAATCGTCACCTGAACCTTCCC
>JALRDR010000253.1 GCA_023262145.1 Planctomycetaceae bacterium
GTCTACGAATCGAAGACCAGCTATAACTTTGGCGTCGTTGAGTCTCAGGACAACGACAAATAAGTGAGGCTTTCAGACTGCACGAGTCACCGGAGCCTCAGCCTGTTCCCGGTGACTCGTGCGGTTTTTTCCTCAGTCATCAGCAGACTGGACAGTGCCATGTGGCCGGAATCAGATCGCACCCTTGATCTGCTCAATGAAGCTGCTGACGGAGATCAGTCTGCGGTAAATCGACTCATGAATCGGCACCGCGAGGCTGTGTTGCGGCTCGTTCGGATGCGACTGGATCAGGCTGTTGCGCGCCGTGTTGACGCGAGTGATGTGGTGCAGGACGTTCTGCTTGAAGCGTCGCAGCGTCTGACCGATTACCTGCAGAACCCGGTCATGCCATTTCATCTGTGGCTCCGCCAGCTCGCCCGTGACCGTATGATCGACATGCACCGGCGGCATCGCGGCGCGCGGCGCAGATCTGTTGATCGCGAGCAGCATTTTGGGGGCATGGGCGATGATGAACAGTCTGCGACCGACTTCGCAAACCTGCTCCGCGATGCCGAACTGACGCCTGCCGCTGCGGCTGTTCGCAAGGAAATGCAGGACCGGTTTCTGGTCGCTGTGGACCAGATGGATGAAAGTGACCGCGAGATCATCATGATGCGGCATTTCGAGCATCTTGGGAACGGTGAAGTAGCGGCAGCGCTTGGGCTCTCACCACCCGCGGCAGGTATGCGATATCTGCGGGCAGTTCGCCGCCTGCGAGAACTGCTGGGTGTGGAGGATGGCAGCACGCATGGCGAATGAACAGCAGTTCCGTTCAGATGAAGCAGTCATGCAGCATGCCCTCGAACTTGCTCAGGCGGGCTTCGGTACTGCGGAACCCAATCCGCTTGTGGGTGCAGTGCTGGTTGATCATCAGCGGAATGTGATTTCCTGCGGGTGGCACGAGCGATGTGGCGGACCGCACGCAGAGATCGTGGCCCTGCAGGCTGCCGGTGAGTCTGCCCGCGGACAGGACCTGTTCGTGACACTGGAACCCTGCAGCCACACCGGAAAAACGCCACCCTGTGCCGATGCTGTGATTGCAGCGGGGATCCGCCGCGTTGTGGTTGGATGCCAGGATCCGGCACCGTGGGTTGCTGGCCGCGGACTGGAGCGACTGCGTGCCGCTGGTGTGACCGTCGAGTGTGGTTGCTGTGAAGATCAGGCGCTGGACCTGATTGCTCCTTTTCGTCGCCGAGTAGTGGATCGTCTGCCCTGGGTTCATGCGAAATGGGCGATGACACTGGACGGTCGCATCGCCGCAGACAGTGGCCACTCAAAATGGATTTCCGGAAGCCAGTCGCGCGCGGTGGTGCATGAACTGCGAGGACGAATGGATGCGATCATCACTGCAGCCGGTACTGTACGTGCTGACGATCCACTCCTGACAGCGCGGCCGGCGGGGCCAAGAAGAGCATTGCGTGTCGTGCTTGATGCGAGTGGACAGTGCCTGAATGAAAATAGCCAGCTGGTGCAGACCCTCGACCAGGCAGATGGACTCATCTGTGTCACCGAACTGTGTGCGCCGGAACGACGTGAAGAGCTGCAGCGCATGGGTCTGCAGGTGCTGGTTACCAGTGGCCGGCATCGAGTGAGCCTGCGTGAGGTACTGGCGGCACTTGCAGAGCGGGAAATGACTCACGTGCTGCTGGAAGCCGGCCCAGGACTGCTGGGATCGGCCTTTGACGAGCAGCTGGTGGATGAAGTGCATGTTTATGTTGCCCCAAAGATCATTGGGGGCAGCAGTGAGCGTTCTGCGGTGGCCGGTGTCGGGCTGCAGAAGATTCCGAGCGAGAGTATGCTAAGGCAGATAAATCGGCGGGTCTGCGGTGAAGATCTGCTCATTGAAGGCAGGATCATTCGGCGACAGATGGAAAAGTGCTGAATTCTGTCACGAATCCGTCCGATTCAACCCCGCACAGCTGCGCCGTTCGGCGTAAGCACGAATGAACGGCAGTACAGAAGTCTGGCCTGCAGGAATCAATCGAATCCGTGGGTTTGTTTGCCGTTTGTGTCAGGATTGTTATTGTTTGGTTCAGAGTCTGGCACGGAAATCAGACCCGTCCGTCCTTGTCCGATTCCAGAGCACTGAATGCCACGTCGAATCGGCAAAGTTTTCACTACGACAAATCGAGGTTTCTCCATGGTAAACAAGACGACTCGTCGCCAGTTTGTGGGCACATCTGCTGCTCTCAGTACGGCCTTCTGGGTAGCTCCGCAGAGCTTTGGCCGTCCAACTCGATCGGCCCTGGAAGCTTTGACTGGTGCCTGTATTGGTGTTGGTGGCAAGGGCAGCAGCGACAGCAGCCACATCGCTGATCAGGATGTGGAAATCGTCGGGATCTGCGACGTTGATCGCCGTACACTCGAAAAGAAGTCTCGCGAATTCGGCAAGGCTGAGCAGTTCACGGACTTCCGCGAGATGCTGGACAAACTGGGTGACAAGGTCGACATCGTCACTGTCAGTACTCCTGACCACACACACGCTGTTGCTGCCAGCATGGCGATGAAGATGAAGAAGCACGTCTACGTGCAGAAGCCGCTGACATGGTCGATTCGTGAAGCGCGGCACCTGCGTGAAGTTGCCGCAGAGATGGGTGTAGTTACTCAGATGGGTAACCAGGGAACCTCGGAAAACGGTCTCCGCGAGGCTGTCGAAGTTGTTCGCTCCGGGGCAATCGGCGAAGTCACCGAAGTGCATGTGTGGACAAATCGTCCGGTGTGGCCGCAGGGGATTGGTCGTCCCGCCGGCGAAGATGCCGTACCCGATGCGCTTGACTGGGAATCATGGATCGGGCCAGCTCAAATGCGTCCTTACAAGGAAGGTGTCTACCACTCCTTCAACTGGCGCGGGTGGGTTGACTTCGGCACCGGTGCTCTGGGTGATATGGCTTGTCATACATGCAACATGCCCGTGATGTCCTTGAATCTGTGGGATCCGGTTGCGGTGACAGCCGTGAAGAATCCTGGCATCGTGGAAGGGGAAACTTTCCCGGGTGCCACGACCCTGATGTTCGAATTCCCCGAACGCGACGGACTGGCGGCATGCAACTTCTACTGGTATGACGGCGGTAACCTGCCGGACGACGAGCTGATTGCAAAGCTGCCTGATGGATTCCGCGAAAAAGTGCAGCAGCAGAAGCAGGGTGGCTCCCGAACCAGTGCAGCCCTGCTGGTTGGTTCGAAAGGGATGCTGCTGTCGCAGAACGATTACGGTGCAGCCTACACACTGCTGCCTGCTGACAAATACTCCGACTTCAAGAAGCCGGAACAGTCACTGCCTCGAATCCCGTTCAAGGGTGGCGGTGACGAGCGACAGAAGTGGGAGTTCGTGGAAAGCTGCCGTGGCAACTATGAGCCAGGCACCATGTCCAACTTCGGCTATGCAGGTCGACTCACTGAGACCATCCTGGTGGGTAACCTTGCGGTGCGAGCTGGTGAAGGACAGCGCATCGAATGGGATGCGAAGAATCTGGTCAGCACCAATGTTCCTGAGCTGAACAAGTTCGTCCATCGTGAATACCGCAGCGGATACTCGCTCTGAGTGTCCATCGCTGACAACGATGAGTATGGAACCCTGCTGTCCAGTGGCGGCAGGGTTCTTTTTTTGCGCCGACAACTGGCTGTCAGCTCAGAATTCGTCGCTGCTGTCCCGTCTGGGCGGACCGGTCCAGCGGGGAAAAATACATCCTCTGCTGGTGCACTGACCGGTCACATGTCGCTGATGTCTGAACTGATGGGAGACGCCGGCGCAGGCTGAAAAGTCGCTCAGACAAACCTCATAGTCGATGCGCAAGCGATCGCCGGTCAGACGCACCTGAGTAATCGTGACCGATTCCGGCAGCGAGGTGCGACTGGGAATCTGCGGATCCAGATCAAGGCCATTCCGCAATTGTCCACCGGGCTCACACTGCTGCTGAGCCCAATGCTGCAGTTCTGCAGCGGACAACTCCGCAAAGTCAACAGGCAGCGAGATACAGATTTCCTGACTCATCACAGTTGAATTTCATCTTTTCTGAATGAACGGGAGGAAGCCTGTGTGTGTCGAGGACGGGGCAGGCTCTTGCAGCACTTGAGAGCTGCCGGCAGAATGGACATCAAAAAACTGGAACATGGGAATGGAATAATGTTGGCAGTCACTCTGATTGGTCGCAAGCGTGATGGAGGCGAACTTACAGAAGAAGAGATTGCATGGTTTGTTGAAGGGCTACACAGCGGTCAACTACCGGATAGTCAGATTGCTGCGATGGCGATGGCGATCTGCTGCCGGGGAATGAGCCCTGCTGAAACATCGGTACTCACTCGCCAGATGCTGCATTCCGGTTCTCGGCTGCAATGGGCGAATGACGGCCGACCAGTGATTGACAAACATTCCACCGGAGGGCTGGGTGACAAGACATCGCTGATACTGGCGCCGCTTCTGGCAGAGTGTGGTTGTCGAGTTCCGATGATTTCCGGCCGCGGACTCGGAGCGACAGGCGGGACACTGGACAAACTCGATTCGATTCCCGGATTTCGCTCTGATCTGAGTCCGGCAGAGATGATGGAGCAGGTGGATCGGATCGGCTGCTTTATCGCCTCGGCGTCGGCAGAGCTGGCCCCGGCAGATCGACGGCTCTACGCGATTCGTGATATTACCGGAACGGTGCCTTCGATCCCGCTGATCACCGCCAGCATTATGAGCAAGAAGCTGGCCGAGTCGCCTCACGGGCTGGTACTGGATGTGAAGTGGGGCAGTGGTGCATTCATGAAGACAACCGCCCAGGCGGAGCAGCTCGCAGCATCTCTTGTGGAGACTGGTCGGAGGGCGGGCGTCCGCACGACTGCGCTGTTGACGGATATGAACCAGCCACTCGGTGAATACTGCGGTAATGCCTGCGAGGTAATGGAGACGATGGACGTGCTGCGTGGAGGCGGCCCGGCTGATCTTCGCCTGCTGACTGAAGAGCTCGCAGTGGAGGCTCTGCTCCTGGCTGGACTGGAGACGGACGCTGAATACGCCCGCAGACGTATTCAGAACTGCATTGACAGCGGACGGGCATGGGAAAAATTTCTGGACCTGGTTGAGGCACAGGGAGGGCAGCGGGATTTTCAACTGCAGTTGTCAGCAGGAACGGATGTACTGGCTGATCGGGAAGGCGTGGTGAGTGCGATTCAGGCGGAGCAGATTGGTCTGACACTGATCGAACTGGCTGCGGGGCGGAGGCGTCCGGGAGATGTCCTCGATTACTCGACCGGGGTGCGGATGCACGTGCGGATCGGAGATGCAGTGGTTCCCGGGCAGCCGTTGCTGACGGTCTATGCGACCGATCCGGAACGCGTGCAGGTTACGCTGCAGAAGGCGGTAGTGATCACAGATGAAGGCGTAGCACCGCCGTTGATCAGCTCCCGCATTTCCACGATGCCGGCGTATGGCGGATAACGCTTTTACTGCCTCTCAATCCCTCCAAACCAGCGAACACGGCAGCCCTTTTGACCGCGTCGGACAGAGCATTCCGATATCATTCCGAGCAGAAACTGCATCTCCGGTGGGGGAGCAGTATTTGATCAACGATTGTCTCGGAAGAAAGCGGATTCATGTCATCGGCGGCTCCTGATACCAGCTCCGTAATCGCTGCACTCCAGCAGTGTCTTCCTCCTGTGATGAGGTGGGCCGGCGCGGTGGCTCGCAGACTGCGAACCTATAACATCACGGTGCAAGGCAAGGAGTCAGGGAATGCAAACACGGACGCACTGACTCTGGCAGATCTGAGTGTCCAGGAGCTGCTGGTAGCAGCACTTCGTGATGCTGATCCGATTCTGCGGCAGTGTCGCATTGAAGGTGAAGAGGAAACGGGGGACATGCAGCGGTTTGCCGCTGCCAGCTTGCTGGCAATTGCCATTGATCCCATTGACGGCACGCGGCAGTATCGGGATCGGACCGGAAATGGTTATTCCATCATTTGCCATCTGCACACCGATGAAGAACCGCTCTACTCTCTTGTCTATGCACCTGAGATGGGAGACCAGGGGACGTGGGTCGAAGTTACCGCTGATCGAATTGTCTGCGGTGCGGATGATCCGGACCGAAATGCTCGAGCGGTACTGGATTCGCTGCCGGACTGCACAGCTGCGAAGGAACAGCCCGGAGCTGGTGTATACCTGATTGGTTTTCAGGAGCGTGACGAGCAGCGAGCTCGCGAAGTGGACCAGTTGCCGTGGCGTGATGGAACTCTGGCCGGAAGAACTTCGGAGCAGATGCGGGGAAGTATTTATCCGCTGATGAGTACCGGCGACTATATCGGTTCGCTGATTCATTCACCGAATATCTACGACTTTCCCGTATCGATGCACATCGCGCGTGTACGCGGTGGCGATGCCGTCTGGACCCACAGTCGTGAACGTGTGCACTATCGTACGTTGTGGATGGATGAACGGGCCGGAATGCTGCGTTACCCGGGGATTGTTGCCTGCAGTGAGGATCCTGACGTGATTGATCGACTTTGTGAACTGTCCCGTGACTGGCCGCAGGAACGATATCAGAGCTGAAGCGGCTGGCGTGCGGCAGAGATGTGAATGCAGTGAATCAGGAGATTGACCGATGCAGAAGAGGATCGTGAAGGCGGCCGACGGGACCAGCATTCAGCTGCATCAGCTGCGGCCCGGGGTGGGACCTCGATTGCTGATGCTGCATGGAGTCGGGCGAGCTGCACGCACCTTTTCTGCTCTGGCGATGCAGCTTCCATCGCGGTTTGATGTCTGGGCGGCAGATTTTCGCGGACATGGGCATTCGGGGCAGGCTGACAATCGATATCGGGTTGTGGACTATCTGCAGGATGCCATTGCGGCGTTGCAGGCTGCTGCAGAGCCGGCGGTGGTCTAC